>JBJEFT010000241.1:0-7115 GCA_051874315.1 Candidatus Ornithomonoglobus sp. | reverse complement strand
CAATCTGTTGATGAGTAAACGCATTCAAGATATATTATACATATTAAAAAATATTTGACATAATAAAGAATTGAACAGATCAATTCCCTAATAATATAAGATTTTCAAGAAATAAAAAAACTGCTGGGTTTTCAGCGGTTTTTTTATTTTTCTATTGTAATTCCGAAAAAGTTATGCTATAATACTATGCTGTAGAAAAATATGCGCCGATACCGCGGTATTGCGGAACGGACGCAAAAATATCGAGGAGGTATATATGAAAACCACAACGGCCGCATTTGCGGCAATGAAGGAAAGCGGCGATAAAATCTCGATGGTTACGGCCTATGATTATTCGACCGCAAAGCTTGTTGACGCCTCGGGCATAAATTCAATTCTTGTGGGCGATTCGCTGGGAATGGTTATGCTTGGCTATGAGGACACGCTGTCAGTTACGATGGAGGATATGATCCATCACTGCGCGGCTGTTTCAAGGGGCGCGAAGAATGCTCTTATTATATGTGATATGCCGTTTATGTCATACCAGACATCGGTTTATGATGCGGTAACAAACGCGGGCAGGCTCATGAAGGAAGGCAGAGCCAACGCCGTAAAGCTTGAAGGCGGCACAGAATTTGCTGAGCATATAAGAGCTATCGTAAATTCATCAATACCTGTATGCGCGCATATCGGAATGACGCCGCAGAGCGTGAACGCTTTCGGCGGCTTTAAGGTACAGGGCAGAACACTGGATGCGGCTCAGAAGCTCATAGACGACGCTTTGGCGGTTCAGGATGCAGGCGCGTTTGCGGTAGTTCTGGAATGTGTTCCCTCAGCGCTGGCGGAGTATATAACACAGCTGCTTGACATTCCGACAATAGGAATAGGCGCGGGCGCAGGCTGTGACGGTCAGGTGCTTGTATATCAGGATATGCTTGGGATGTACAGCGATTTTACGCCGAAATTCGTAAAGAAATATGCTGAGATAGGAAGCGCTATGACAGACGCATTTTCACAGTACGACAGGGAGGTAAAGTCAGGAGCGTTCCCGGAGGAAAAGCACGGCTTTAAGATCGATGAAAGCGTAATGAGCGAGCTTATGATAAGAAAGGATGGGGTTTTATGATACCGATAGTAAAAACGGTTGAGGAAGTAAGAAAATATGTCAAGGCGTGGCGCAGAGAAGGCAAGTCGGTGGGACTTGTTCCCACAATGGGATTTCTTCACGAGGGACACAAATCACTCATTGTAAGAGCCGCGGCGGAAAATGACTGCGTTGTTGTTTCGGATTTTGTGAACCCGACACAGTTCGGACCGAATGAGGATTTTGAAACATATCCCAGAGATATAGACGCGGACGCGAAGCTCTGCGAGGAAGCCGGCGCAAGGCTCATATTTAATCCCGAGCCGTCGGAAATGTATCATGACGCGCTCACGACCGTAAGCGTTGACAAGATCACAAAGGTGCTCTGCGGAAAGACAAGACCGATCCACTTTGACGGCGTATGCACGGTGGTTTCAAAGCTGTTCAATATAGTAATACCGGACAGGGCGTATTTCGGACAGAAGGATGCTCAGCAGCTCTGCGTGGTAAGGAAAATGGTTAAGGACCTCAACTTTGATATAGAAATAGTCGGCTGCCCGATAATCCGCGAGGAGGACGGTCTCGCAAAATCGTCGAGAAACACATATCTTAACGCGGAGGAAAGAAAGGCGGCGCTCTGCCTTTCACGCTCCTTGAAGCTGGGAAGAAAGCTGATCGAGGACGGCGAAAAGAATGCGCAGAGAGTCATTGCGGCAATAAGAGCCGAAATAGAAAAGGAGCCTCTGGCGAGAATAGACTATGTTGAAATAGTTGACCTTGACAGCCTTGAGCCGGCAGAGGACGCGTCAGAGCATATACTTGCGGCAACGGCTGTTTATATAGGCAAAACAAGACTGATAGATAACTTTATTATCGATTGATATTACAACCGGAACGAATGGAGGAAATCAGTTGTGGAAATAAATATGTTAAAGGGAAAAATTCACCGCGCAACAGTTGTACAGGCAGAGGTCGATTATGTGGGAAGCATCACGGTAGACACCGCGCTTTTGGAGGCTGCGGGCATATTGGAATATGAAAAGGTTGCGGTTGTTGATGTTACAAACGGCGCGCGGCTTGAAACCTATACGATTGCCGGAGAGAGAAATTCGGGAATGATTTGTCTTAACGGAGCGGCGGCAAAGCTTATAAACGCGGGCGATACAGTCATAATAATGGCGTACGCGCAGATGACTCCGGAGGAAGCGAAGGAGTACAGACCTAAGGTAGTATTTGTCGATAAGGACAATAAGATAAAATCAGTAATTAATTATGAAAAGCATGGAGTTATTGCAGAGCAGTAACAGCAGAAAGGAATGATAAGTAATGGCAAAGGTACCTATTACATTGCTGACAGGCTATCTCGGAGCGGGAAAGACCACGCTTATGAATCATATCCTGTCAAACCAGGAGGGCTACAAGGTAGCCGTTATAGTTAACGATATAGGCGAGGTAAACATCGATTCCTCGCTCATTCAGAAGGGCGGAATGGTTCAGGAGGAGGACGCAAGCCTTGTTCCTCTTTCAAACGGATGTATCTGCTGCACATTAAAGGTTGACCTTATGAAGCAGATCGCGGAGCTTGCGCAGTCGGGCAAGTTTGATTATATTCTTATCGAGGCAAGCGGTATCTGTGAACCGCTCCCGATCGTGCAGACAATCTCAATGATGGACGGCTCGCAGCCGGGCAGCGAGTTTCCTGCCATTGTAAGACTTGACTGCGTTGTAACTGTTGTTGACGCGCTCCGTCTTGTTGACGAGTTCGGCGGCGGCGATAAGCTCATGGGCGATGTTGACGAGGAGGATATTGAGAACCTGCTCATTCAGCAGATCGAGTTCTGCTCGACGATCATCATTAATAAGGTAGACGAGGTTTCGCCGGAGGATCTGGCAAAGGTAAGAGCGGTTGTTAAGGCGCTCCAGCCCAAGGCAAAGATTATTGAAACAAATTATGCAAAGGTCGCTATGAGCGATGTGCTTGATACGAAACAGTTTGACTTTGAGAAAACCTTCTCATCTGCGGGCTGGGTAACCGAGTTTGAAAAGGATGAGGAAGAAGAGGAGCGTGGTCATCATCACCATGACCACGACGACGATGATGAACACGAGCACCACCATCATCATGACCACGATGACGATGACGAGCAGGAGCATCACCATCATCATAACCACGATGACGATGACGAGCATGAACACCACCATCACCATGACCATGATGATGAAGACGAGCATGAGCACGGTCACGGACATCATCACCACCATCATCACCATGACCATGATCACGGCGAGGCTGAGGAATACGGCATAGGCTCATTCGTATACTACCGCCGTCAGCCGTTCAAGATGAATAAGCTGAGAAAGTGGCTCAACGAGAGCTTCCCGACAAATGTGATCCGCTGCAAGGGTATTATATGGATAGACAAGGATAACGATATGTCCTTCGTGCTTGAGCAGGCGGGAAAGCAGATTCAGATGTACGAGAACGGACGCTGGTTTGCATCAGCGCCGAGAAAACAGCTTCAGCAGTTTGTAAAGGACGATCCGTCAATTATGAAGAACTGGGACGAAAAGGTCGGCGACAGAATGATCAAGCTGGTATTCATCGGACAGAAGCTTGATAAGGAAAAAATCTCCGCAGAGCTTGATGAGCTGTTGAAGAAAATATAATCGAAATGAAAACCTTTAAGGACAGAGTGATCTGTTTTTAAAGGTTTTTTAAATTTTTTTGAAATTCTGCAACATTTTTGCGGAATGAAAAGTGTTACATATGAGACGAAATATTACCGTTAGTGTCATATGGCTGCTGCGCGCTCCTGATATTGACATGCAAAATGATTTCTGGTAAAATATTATCGGAATATAATTTTGACGGTTGATAGGGGTGAAGATATGCAGGCGGAGATAACCGATGAAATCGTTAAGTCTCCCTCACAGATAGTAGAAAAATATTTTGATATGGTATACAGACTGGCGCGGAAGATAGCCGGACCGGATAAGGCTGATGATGCAGTGCAGAATGTGTTTGTACGATACATGAGGCACTATACCGAGTTTAATGAGGAGGAGCACGTTAAAGCGTGGCTTATACGCGTTACATATAACTGCTGTAACTCCGAGCTGAAAAACGCATGGACGGAAAAAACGATAGGCATCTCGGAGGACGAGGAAAAGAACAGCGCGTTCGTTTCCGATATGCCGTACAATGAGGATAAAGAGGAAAGCGAGCTTACACACGCGGTAAACCTTCTTCCGTCAAAATACAGAACAATTATACATCTTTACTATTATGAGGAATATTCAACGAGAGAAATCGCGGATATAACAAAGCAGAAGGAAACGACCGTGCGTTCTTTACTGGCGCGGGGGCGGCAACGGCTGGAAAAAATTATGAAGGAGGGACGATGAATATGCTAAGAGATGAAAATTTCAAAATTAAATATCAGGCATCGGAAAACAGCGTCCCTGTTAATACTGAGCTGAAAAATAAGCTTATGGCAATGGCAAAGGCGTGTGAAAGCGGAGAGATACCCGAGGAGGTGTCGGGTGCCGATATAAAGATAACAGAGCTTGCAAAAAACAAAGAAAAACGTAATATTCGTCATATTATAATTAAAACAGCGGCGCTTGCGGCATGTCTTGCCGTATGTGTATGCTCGATCCCGAAGGTAGCTGATATATATTTCAGCCGCACAGGGGATAAGGAGCCGGAGCCGGGAATTATTTCAACACAGGAGCCCATAGCAGGCGTTGTGGAAACAAAGGAGGAGGATAAGCAGGAGAATACCGAACAGGGGGGTATAGGAAACGAAAAGGAAGGAACAAACGATAACTTAACAGGCGGAGAACGGGTAAATAATATAAAAGCAGACAGCTCGGAGAGAAAAGGAGCGGAAACAAACAACACAGGCAGCGTGACGGCGGCTGTAACGGGGCAGAGGGAGAATGCTTCAAATACAGCCGTGAGCACGCCGCAAAGCGGCAATACCGTAACAGGTACCGCAGAGCAGGACACTGTACAGCTTATGATCGGACAAAGCGGAGATGAACAGGTAAATGTATCGGACGTCAGCGCGGCGGTACGCTCTGTGGATATTATTAAAAGCTATGAAGAGGATGACGAAATACTTACAAGCAGGGACGAGTTCAATAAGCGTCTTACCCTGCTTGACAAACAGAAGTCAAAGCTTGAAGCGTGGGATTCTGAGCTGAAGCCGTATGTCGGACGCAGCGCGGTTCTGGACAGAAGCTATGAGGATTTCAGCGGTGATAAGGCGGTATATAATAAGGCGGCGGACGCATACACTGCAAAGTATACCGCGGCAGATACGGAGGAGGAGCTGCAGAACGGCATTACAGAATATGACGCGGAACTGGGAGATGACAGCGGTTTGTTCAATGAATGCCGCGAAAGCTACAGAAAGAGCGTAAATTATATTGAGATGAGCGGTATGAATGAAGATATTTCACAGACAACGGCGGCGCCTGAGACTGAAGCGGAAACAATTCCGGCAGCCTCAGAGCCGGCAGAAACGGAGGGAACGGTAAATGAGGAATCAGATATTGAGAACTAAAATTGCCGCTCCTGTTCTGGCTGTGTCCTTGGCAGTCTCCTGTATTCCCGCGGATTATGCTTCCGCTGCGGCGGAAAGCTGCAGTGATGATATAGGAAGAATAAACTCGGCATATGAACAGCATGGAAATTCAAATATTTCCTTCGGATACTGCGGCGATGATACGGCAAAGGGTACAAAGCAGACGATTTTTATATTCATGATCGGATCGGATATGTCGCAGTATGCCGGATATGACATATGCGAAATGCTGGGCAGCGGCTACAGCGACAGGGACACAAATGTAATTCTTATTGCAGGCGGCAGCAAGAAGTGGAGCATAGACGCGCTGAACGAAAATTCAGTCGGTGTATATAAGCTCACGGAAAATGGATTTGTTTCGTTAAATGAGAAAAACAATTACAATATATTTGACACAGATGATATATATAATCTTATGTTCAGATATATGGCAAGGTACAGCGCAGACCGCTACAGCGTGTTCTTCTGGGACCACGGCGGCGGCTTCGTGAACGGCTTCGGCAAGGATGAAAGCCGTGAAAACAGCAGCATTTCAACTGAAAAGCTGGCGGGCGTATTCGCGGATATAAAGCGTGATGTAAAAGAGGATTACGGCATGGACTATAATTACGATATTGTCGGCTTTGACGCGTGCTTTATGGCGGACGTACAGACTGCGGAGGAATTCGCACAGGCGGGCTTTAAATATTTTATAGGCTCTGAGGACGCGGAGAGCTTTTACGGCTGGAGCTATGATTTCCTTGGAAGTCCGGCGCTGGGCGCGGGCGGCAGTGAGCTTTGCAGAGCGGTGATCGATAAAACAGCGGAGTTTAATGACAGTCATTCTGTCGTAAGCTACACGCTTTCGGCAATAGACCTCAGCAAGACAAGAGATATAATAAGCTCGCTTGAGCAGGTTTCGGACAATGTGATTACAGAGGACGAAAATAAGTATCTTGCCGCGCGTTATAATACAAAAACCTACGGCAATTCCGGCTCCGGCAGCCGTTTTGACAGCGGCTCCCATGACTATGTTGACGTAAGCGATTACGCGGAGAAAATCAGCACTGTCGGCACCGATACATCGGAACTGGCAGCAGCGGTAGATGAAGCTGTGATATATAATAAATCGTCGGAGGTCTCATGCGGTATCAGCGTATACAGCTATTACAGCAGCAGTAAAGGAAGCCTTAATTCATGGTGTAATTTAACCGGTGATGAGCTTGAGGCTTATAAAATGCTTCAAAGGCGGACAGAAAACAGTATAAACGGAAATCCTGTTTCAGCTGCGGAAACAGCCCAAACGGGAGTAACCGAAAAAGACGGAAACAATTATTCCTATAAAATGACGGGAACGGAGGCTGCGGACACCTGTGACGCTGTATTCTGCATATATAAATATGAGGATGATATTTTCAGGTGCGCCGCGAGAGTTTATGACGTATCAATAAACGGGAATGAGCTTTCGGCAGTCTATGATA
>JBJEFT010000240.1:0-1883 GCA_051874315.1 Candidatus Ornithomonoglobus sp. | reverse complement strand
TATCCACCTTATATATGCCGACTATTTTCTTACGGAAGTAATACTGCGGCTTACAGGCGAAGGATTTCTGATCTGGTAAAAACAGAATAGATAAGGAGATATAATAACTGCAATATTACTATTATGCTTTTTGAAAAAAGTATTGCAAAATACAAAAACATATGTTATAATATGTATATATGCAAAGGCGCACATTTTATTTTGTGTGCCTTTTTTAGTAAATATCAGATATAATAAATTCCATAATTACCATATACAGGAGGTATTGTTATGACACCTAAAGATATAATATTACAGAGAGTTGAGGATGAGGATGTCAGATTTATAAGACTGCAGTTTACCGATATGCTCGGGCGGATGCGCAACATGGCAATAACTGTAGATAAGCTCAATGACGCGCTTGATAATCTCTGTATCTTTGACGGCTCTGCAATTGACGGCTTTGCCAATATCGAGGAAAGCGACCTGTACCTTCATCCGGATCTGACAACCTTTGCTATATTCCCGTGGCGTCCGCATAACGGTAAGGTTGCAAGACTTATCTGCGACGTATGCACACCGGACGGTCAGCCGCTTGAATATAATCCGAGACTTATACTTGAAAGAGTTATCAAGGAAGCGGAGGAAATGGGCTTCACCTTTAAAATCGGACCGGAAATGGAGTTCTTTCTCTTTAACACCGACGAGCAGGGCAGACCTACAACGGAAACAAACGACCACGGCAGCTATTTTGATGTGGCTCCGCTTGATAACGGCGAAAACACCCGCCGCGATATATGCCTTACCCTTGAGGAAATGGGATATGTTATCGAGGCCTCGCATCATGAAATGGCGCGCGGTCAGCATGAGATAGTGTTCAAGGCGGATGACGCGCTCACAACCGCAGACAGAATTATAACAAGCAAGATGGTTATAAAGACGATCGCAAAGCGCAACGGTCTGCACGCGACCTTTATGCCGAAGCCGTTCGCAAACGAATGGGGTTCGGGTATGCATCTTAATATGTGGCTTGAAAAGGACGGAAGGAACCTGTTTGAATATGACCCTGAGGCAAAGAAGTTTGCGCCGACAGCATACCGCTTTATTGCCGGACTGCTTCACTATACACGTGAAATTTCATGCCTTACAAATCCTACTGTAAATTCATACAGACGTTTTATTCCGGGAGCTGATGCTCCGTGCCACATCTCATGGTCGGAAAACAACAGAAGCCTTCTCATAAGAGCTATAAGAACACGTAAGCCGGAAAATTCGCTTATAGAATACCGCTCACCGGACGGTACGGCAAATCCATATCTTGCGATTGCAGCAATTCTTAAGGCGGGTCTGGCGGGTATAAAGGATAACAGCATTGCGCTCCCTCCGAGCATCGGTATGAATGTGAGTGATATAACAGAGGAAGAAAGATCACTTATGGGCATAAAGAAAATGCCGGTAAGCCTTAACGAAGCCTTAAAGATAGCGAGGGATTCAAAGCTTATTGAAGACCTTCTCGGCGCAAAGCTGAAGGAGCATTATATTGCAAACAAGGAAGCAGAATACGACGAGTACCGCCGTCAGGTGAGCAAATGGGAGCTTGACAGATACTTGGTTCAATATTAACTGAATAATATCAAATTATCTTACAGTAAGGAGGGCAGATTTTGAAACGTATTATTCTGGCTTTTTCACAGGATCAGACGGCAATGAAAATTAAAAGCATGCTTGACAGCAGCGGATTTGAAACCGATAATACAGTCTGCCATTCTGCCGCGGAGCTGCTGCGTGTGATTGATGCTTATGACGAGGTCCTTATAATAATGGGCTTCAAGCTGCCGGATATGGTTGCCGATGAGGTATATGAGCATCTGCATTCCGGATGCAGGCTGATGTCTATAGTAAGA
>JBJEFT010000239.1:0-1884 GCA_051874315.1 Candidatus Ornithomonoglobus sp. | reverse complement strand
CTACAGATCATAATAAATTCATGCGCGAGGCGCTGCGTCAGGCAAAGAAGGCTGCCGCGATCGGTGAAATGCCGATAGGCGCTGTCGTAGTTCGCAATGGTGAAATAATATCACGCGGCTATAATAAACGCGAAACGAAAAAGAATGCGCTGCTGCATGCGGAGCTTATTGCGATTGAAAGGGCATGTAAAAAGCTGGGAGGCTGGCGGCTCCCAGGGTGTGAGCTGTATGTCACGCTTGAGCCGTGTCCGATGTGCGCCGGCGCTGTGCTGAATTCAAGGATAGAGCGCGTTTATTACGGAGCCTCCGACAGTAAATCCGGCTGCGTCGGGTCAAGAATAAATCTGTTCGACATGAATTTATGCAATTATTCACTCGCCGCCGAGGGCGGTATTCTCGGTGAGGAGTGTTCAATGATAATTAAGGAGTTCTTTCGGAGCTTAAGGAGAGATAAGAAATGAAACTGAGAAAAATATTAGCCTGCATTCTGGCGGCTGTGGCGGTGCCGGTTATTCCTGGGGTATGGGCGGCTGATCTGTTCAGCGGCGTATATAAAGCTGAGGATTTTACGGTTGATGCTGAAAACGGTGTTGTTTTTGAACAGGCTGTTCCCGACGGCGATTATACCGTAACTGTTAAAACAGGCGGAGATACCGAAACAAACGCCAATATCTATATTAACGGCGGAGAGCGCGTAAGAGCGTACACTCTTGAGGCGGGACAGACACAGGATAACGAGCAGCCTGTAGTGCCTAAGGACGGCAAAATCACCGTTCAGGTTCTGGGCGAAAATCCGAATGTCACCGAAATTGATATAGAGCAGATACCCGAACGAACCGAGCCGGGTGAAAAAACTACTATATATATAGCCGGAGATTCAACCGCGCAGACTTATGACTATACTAAGGCATACCCACAGACCGGATGGGGTCAGTTGTTCGGAGATTATTTCACCGATGATGTTGTTGTTGAAAACAGGTCTATAGCGGGAAGAAGCTCAAAGAGCTATGACAACGACGGCAGACTTGACAAAATTCTTACCGAAATGCACCCGGGCGACTATGTGTTTATCCAGTTCGGAATCAATGACGGCGCTGTCGAAAAGCCGGAGAGATATATAAGCGTTGAGGATTATAAAAAACTCATAACAGATAAATATATCGGAGAGGTGAAAAAACGCGGCGGCATACCTGTGCTCCTAACCCCTACAGCCGCGTCATGGTGGGACGAGGAAAATAACTGCTTTATGGAGTCGCGTCAGGATTACGCGGAGCCTACAAGGGAGCTTGCAGAGGAAACGGGTGTTGAGTTCATTGATATAAATGAAATTATGACCGATACATGGAATAAGAATGATAAGGATGAGGTGCTGAGGCTGTATTTTATATGCGAACCGCTTGAAAGCAAGGCATATCCGACCGGAACAGATGACCATACGCATTTAAAGTCGGCAGGAGCTGAAGCGATTGCGAGGATGGTTGCCGATGAGGTTGCGGACAATATTGATAATCTCTGCATGTATGTAAAGCAGCCTGTTTCTTTTACGGATATAAGCGGACATTGGGCAGAGCAGACAATTAACGATATGCAGGCAGCCGGATATGTTACGGGTGTGGATTCAGACAAGTTTGAGCCTGACCGTGAGGTAACAAGAGCGGAGTTTTTGAAAATGGCTATGGAGACTGTCGGTATTGCCGGTCACGCATACCGCGAAGGTGAGTGTCTTGACGCGGCAAATGACGACTGGTACTGCTATTATTTGCAGGGAGCTTTGGATAAGGACTTGATTCCGGAAGCGATGATTAAAAACTGCAAAAAAGAAGCGGTAACAAAGACTCTGGCAGAGGCTACGGAAACAGCAGAAGCAGTAACTGTGGATATAAA
>JBJEFT010000238.1:0-1891 GCA_051874315.1 Candidatus Ornithomonoglobus sp. | reverse complement strand
GAGATGCTCTGCAAACTGTCCGTAAATATTCTTATTGATTATTCCCTTTTTGCGTGAAGTGTCTATCTTTACTACTGACATTTGTCCTGTCTCCTTATTTACATATAATCAAATCGTTATTATTCTAACACAAGTGACCGCCATTGTAAACACTTATTTTAAAGTTATTGAAATTTTGTATAAACATAACAATGGAGGTCAAAAATAAATAGGAAATCATTGAAAGGAGATACAACATGAAATCCTATATTGAAATAACAGACATACATGCGAGAGAGGTTCTTGACTCGCGCTCCAACCCCACTGTTGAGGTTGAAGTGGCAACACCGGACGGCATAGGACGCGCTATAGTTCCCTCAGGAGCTTCGACAGGTGAACATGAAGCATATGAGCTGCGGGACGGAGACAAAAGGCGCTATAACGGTAAGGGTGTTTTAAAGGCGGTAAGGAACGTAAACGAAACGATAGCGGATGAGCTTATCGGTATGAACGTACTTGATCAAAGGCTTATAGACAGCGCTCTTACTGAGCTGGATAACACAACCAACCTCAGACGTCTCGGCGCAAACGCAATTCTCGGAGTTTCGCTCGCCTGCGCAAGAGCCGCGGCATGCAGTCTCGGCATTCCGCTTTACCGCTACATCGGCGGCACAAACGCGCACATAATGCCCGTACCTATGATGAATATCTTAAACGGCGGCGCGCACGCGAATAATAATGTGGATATTCAGGAGTTTATGATTATGCCCGTAGGCGCAGAAAGCTTCAGCGAGGGGCTGCGGCAGTGCTCGGAGGTGTATTTTTCACTGAAGTCGCTGCTTACGGAGCGCGGCATGACTACTTCCGTAGGTGACGAGGGGGGATTTGCTCCGAACCTCAGCGCCGATGAAGAAGCGCTTGAGCTTATAGTCTCCGCAATCGGACGCGCGGGCTATATACCGGAGGAGGAGTTCAAAATCGCTATTGACGCTGCCGCCTCGGAATGGGCGGAGGACGAAGGCTACCGACTTCCAAAGGCCGGCTTCTATAAGACTACGGACGAGCTTATTGATTACTGGGAGGGGCTTGTATCCCGCTATCCGATTTTCTCGGTCGAGGACCCGTTAGGCGAGAATGACTTTGAGGGCTTTGCCCGTCTGACTGACAGAATAGGAGACAGAATACAGCTTGTAGGCGACGATCTGTTTGTAACGAACCCTAAACGCTTAAAGCAGGGCATTGACGCGGGCGCGGCCAATTCAATCCTTATCAAGGTCAATCAGATAGGCACCCTGTCGCAGACGCTTGACGCGATAGAAACGGCGCACAAGGCGGGATATACCGCGGTTGTTTCCCACCGCAGCGGTGAAACGGAGGATACCACCATCGCCGACATTGCCGTCGCCGTAAACGCGGGACAGATCAAAACCGGCGCTCCGGCGCGCACGGACAGAGTTGCGAAATATAACAGACTTCTCCGGATCGAAGAGGAGCTTGGAAGCACGGCAAAATACGGATTTTACCGATGAAAAAATCAGGGTATGCAAACACATACCCTGATTTTTTATTGGTAATCTCTCGGTGAAACAGCATTCTCATCAACAGGCAGCTCCTGTAATGCTCCCTCCTCAGGTATAAATGTTTCCTCGGGAACCGGAGCCTCTGTGGGAAGTGACGCAATATACGCGTCCCTCTCTGAGACCTGACCCTGGAGCGCGTTTGCCTGCGCCTGTAATTCCTCTATCTGCTGCTTTAACGCCGCGTTCTCCTCCAAGAGCTGATGATTTGCCTGAAGTATTGAGGAACGCTCCTGGTATTCCGCGCTGTTGCCTGCCAGAACGCCTATAGCCCATGCCGCCGCTATAATCAGAATAACAATTATAACCGCGCCTGTTATCCGTCTTTTTATTTT
>JBJEFT010000237.1:0-7168 GCA_051874315.1 Candidatus Ornithomonoglobus sp. | reverse complement strand
GGCAACAGGGGCTCTGTCCTTTGATATATCGCCGCTCTCGTGGAGCGTTTCGGCGGTAATATCATTTCTTGTGACCCTCGGCGCAATGCCGCTGTTTCAGCTCGGAGTAAGATATGAGGGCGCGTCAACCGCGGGAATACTGTCAACCGTTGAGCCGATAACAAGCGTCATAATGGGCGCGGTGTTTCTGGGCGAGAATGTAAGCGCTTCTCAGATGATGGGCGGCGCGATGATACTCTTAGGCGTGCTCCTTGCGGAAAAAGCTCCGCATCATAAAAAACAGGCAGCCTGACATTGCGGGGATAGAATACGACATAAAAAATAAAAGAATTCATGATTTATAATAAAAAGTCTGAAAATTAGCTTGACAAAACATATAAAATATAGGATAATATTAGAAATGCTATGAAATACTTTACGAAAAAGGAGATCAACATGAAAAAACGTGACGATATTCATAAGGTACTGATAATAGGCTCAGGTCCTATTATTATAGGTCAGGCATGCGAGTTTGACTATTCCGGCACACAGGCATGCAAGGCGCTTAAAAAGCTCGGCTATGAAATTGTGCTGGTCAACTCAAATCCGGCTACTATTATGACAGACCCGGAAACGGCGGATGTAACCTATATTGAACCGCTTAATGTAGAAAGACTTACACAGATAATAGAAAAGGAGCGCCCGGACGCGCTTTTGCCGAACCTCGGCGGACAGTCGGGTCTTAACCTCTGCTCAGAGCTTGCCAAGGAGGGCGTGCTCGATAAGTACGGCGTTAAGGTAATCGGCGTGCAGGTAGACGCTATTGACCGCGGCGAGGACAGAATTGAGTTTAAGAAAACCATGAACAGCCTCGGAATTGAAATGGCGCGCAGCGAGGTTGCGTATTCGGTTAAAGAAGCGCTCGAGATTGCAGATAAGCTCGGTTATCCTGTCGTACTCCGCCCCGCGTATACCATGGGCGGCGCAGGCGGCGGTCTTGTATATAACACTGAGGAATTAAAGACAGTATGCGAAAGAGGACTTCAGGCAAGTCTTGTAGGGCAGGTTCTTGTCGAGGAGTCGGTCCTCGGCTGGGAGGAGCTTGAGCTTGAGGTTGTCCGTGACTCGGCAAATAACATGATCACGGTATGCTTTATAGAGAATATTGACCCGCTCGGCGTGCACACGGGCGATTCCTTCTGCTCGGCTCCTATGCTTACAATTCCGGAGGATGTTCAGGCAGAGCTACAGAGACAGGCATATAAGATCGTTGAGGCAATCGAGGTGATCGGCGGAACAAACGTACAGTTTGCAAGAAACCCCGAGGACGGAAGAATTATCGTTATCGAGATAAATCCGAGAACCTCGCGTTCATCGGCGCTTGCTTCAAAGGCTACAGGCTTCCCGATAGCGCTTGTTTCGGCAATGCTTGCCTGCGGTCTTGACCTTTCGGATATCGAGTGCGGCAAGTACGGTACACTGGATAAGTATTATCCTGACGGCGACTATGTTGTTATCAAGTTTGCACGCTGGGCATTTGAAAAGTTCAAGGGCGCGGAGGACAAGCTCGGAACACAGATGCGCGCGGTCGGCGAGGTAATGTCTATAGGCAAGACCTATAAGGAGGCGTTCCAGAAGGCTATACGCTCGCTTGAAACAGGACGTTACGGTCTGGGCGGCGCAAAGGATTTTGCGGAAAAATCAAAGGACGAGCTGCTTGCGATGCTCCGCACTCCGTCAAGCGAAAGACAGTTTATAATGTATGAGGCGCTCAGAAAGGGCGCGACGGTTGAGGAGCTCTGGGAGCTTACAAAGATCAAGCGCTGGTTTATAGAGCAGATGCAGGAGCTTGTTGACGAGGAGGAAATTATCGCCTCATACAAGGGCGGCAGACTCCCGGATGAGCTGCTTGAAAAGGCAAAGAAGGACGGCTTCTCAGACAGATATATTGCTGATATTCTCGGCATTGCTGAGGAGGAGATCCGAAACACAAGAATCGCAAACGGCGTTACAGAGGCATGGGAGGGCGTTCATGTAAGCGGAACAAAGGACGCGGCTTATTACTATTCATCATATAACATGAAGGATGAAAGCAAGGTGTCCGACAAGCCTAAGATCATGATTCTGGGCGGCGGCCCTAACAGAATAGGACAGGGCATCGAATTTGACTATTGCTGTGTTCATGCCGCAATGGCGCTTAAAAAGCTCGGCTTTGAAACAATCATTGTAAACTGTAATCCCGAAACCGTTTCAACAGACTATGACACGTCCGATAAGCTCTATTTTGAGCCGCTTACCCTTGAGGATGTATTGAGCATTCACGAAAAGGAAAAGCCGCTCGGCGTGATCGCGCAGTTCGGCGGACAGACCCCGCTTAACCTTGCGGCGGAGCTTAAAAAGAACGGAGTAAATATTTTAGGTACAACACCTGAAACAATTGACCTTGCGGAGGACAGAGATCTGTTCCGCGCAATGATGGATAAGCTTGAAATTCCGATGCCGGAATCAGGCATGGCTGTAAATATTGACGAGGCGATCGCAATTGCAAATGAAATAGGCTATCCGGTTATGGTTCGTCCGTCATATGTACTGGGCGGCCGCGGCATGGAGGTAGTTCATGACGAGGAAAGCCTCAGAATTTACATGAATGCCGCCGTAGGCGTTACACCGGACAGACCGATTCTTATAGACCGTTTCTTAAACCACGCTACAGAGTGTGAGGCGGACGCTATATCAGACGGTGAGAATGTATTTGTTCCGGCAGTTATGGAGCATATCGAGCTTGCGGGAGTTCACTCCGGCGACTCGGCATGTATACTGCCGTCAATGAATATCCCGTCTGAGCACGTTGAAACGATTAAGGAATATACAAAGAAGATCGCAAGGGAAATGAATGTGCGCGGTCTTATGAATATGCAGTACGCTATTGAGGGCGACAAGGTATATGTTCTCGAGGCAAATCCGAGAGCGTCAAGAACCGTTCCTCTCGTGTCAAAGGTATGCGATATCCGCATGGTGCCTCTTGCAACGGAGATTATTACGGCTCCGCTTACCGGCAGACCTTCACCGGTTGTTGACCTTAAGGAAAGAGTAATTCCGTATTACGGTGTTAAGGAGGCTGTATTCCCGTTCAATATGTTCCAGGAGGTTGACCCGGTTCTCGGACCGGAGATGAGATCAACCGGCGAGGTTCTCGGCATGGCGTCCTCCTTCGGCGAGGCATTCGCAAAGGCTGAGGAGGCGACAAAGGTTGCGCTTCCGACAGGCGGAAAGGTGCTTATCAGCGTAAACGACAGGGACAAGTACGAACTGGCAGAGCTTGCGCAGGGATTTATAGACTGCGGCTTTGAGATAATTTCAACAAAGGGTACGGCAAAGTATCTCGCCGCAAACGGAATACCCGCTAAGAGTGTTGCAAAGCTTAACGAGGGCAGACCGAATATTCTTGATATAATAACGAACAAACAGGCTGCGATCGTCATAAACACGCCTAACGACAAGAAGGGCGCCACTGATGACAGCTATATAAGAAAGGCGGTCATCAAGGGCAGAATACCTTATATGACAACAATGGCGGAGGCAAAGGCTTGTATTGCCGGTATAAAGGCTGTGCAGGCAGGAAACAGCGGAGTAAAGTCGCTGCAGAGCTTCCACAAGGAAATCAAATAATAAACAGGATAAACAAAAGCTGCGGTATCACTTTTAAATATGTGGTACCGCTTTTTTGAGAATTTTCTCTTGATATCGCTGCCGGATTATGCTATAATGTAAATATTATTTTTTCATAACAAAGGAGAAGTTTATGCTTGATATTATTGAAAGAGTAAACACATCGGTTAATAATTTTGTATGGGGAGTACCGGCTATGATATGTATAATCGGTGTCGGACTCTTTCTGAGTATTCGAACGGGATTTTTACAGATACGCAAATTTCCGTATGCCATGAAGGAAACTCTGGGCAGAGCCTTAAAGAAAAAATCAGCCGGAGACGGCTCGCTTACACCGTTTCAGGCAGTATGCACCGCTCTTGCGGCTACGGTAGGAACGGGTAATATCGCAGGTGTCGCGGGCGCGATCGCATTAGGCGGTCCGGGCGCGGTGTTCTGGATGTGGATCTCCGCATTTCTGGGTATGTGTACAAAATTTGCCGAGGTAACCCTCGCTGTGCATTTCAGAGAACGCAATAAGCACGGCGATTATGTGGGCGGCCCTATGTATTACATAAAGAACGGACTGGGAAAGAACTTTAAGTGGCTTGCAATATTGTTTGCCGTGTTCGGTGTGCTTACTGTGTTCGGAACAGGAAACGCGACTCAGGTAAATACCATAACCTCCGCAATTAATACCGCGCTGTCAAATTTCAGTCTTATTGACGATTCTTCAATAAAGCTTGTCAGCCTTTGTATCGGAATTGCCGTCGCGGTTCTTGTGGGTCTTGTGCTGCTTGGCGGAGTAAAGCGTATCGGAAACGTTACGGAAAAGCTCGTTCCGTTTATGGCGATACTGTATATAATTCTTGCGCTCGGAGTTGTCGGCTTCAATTACAGAAATATAGGTCCCGTGTTCGGAAATATTTTCAAAGGCGCGTTTAACCCTCAGGCAGTTACCGGCGGTGTTGTCGGCAGCTTTTTCATGAGCATGAGAAAGGGTGTGTCAAGAGGTATTTTCTCAAACGAGGCAGGTCTTGGAACAGGCTCAATAGCTCATGCCTGCGCGGATACATCTGAGCCGGTAAAGCAGGGACTTTTCGGAATATTTGAGGTATTTGTGGACACAATTGTTATCTGCACATTGACGGCGCTCGTTATATTGGTAAGCGGTGTAGGCGTAAACTACGGCGCCGCCGCGGGAGCGGAGCTTACTATCTCGGGCTTCACAAGCACCTATGGAGAATGGGTTTCGATCTTTACCGCGGTTGCAATGTGCTGCTTCGCCTTTTCGACCATTATCGGCTGGGGACTTTACGGCGCAAGATGTATTGAATTTATCTGCGGCGAAAGGATCATAAAGCCGTTCATGGTGGTGTATTCTCTGGTCGCGATCGTAGGCGCGACAATGGAGCTGGGACTTATGTGGAGTATTGCCGATACATTTAACGGCCTCATGGTGGTGCCTAACCTTATCGGTGTTTTCCTCCTTTCCGGCACATTTGTAAAGCTTGTAAAAGAATATTTTATGAGGATTCAGAAATAAGAGAATTTAATAATATGTAAAAGCCGTCCGTGTTGATTTTACGGGCGGCTTTTATATATCACTTAAAATGTCGGTCTGAAAAATTCGTTTGTATCAACGGCTTCACGGAAGCGGATAGAAGCATAATCGCTTACATTTTTGCCTGAATTATGCTTATATATTTCCCATTGGTCATAATAGGGAAGTCCTATATGCTTTAAAATATCGTCAATATTCTGGCGTGTTTTCGGAACAACGCAGTCATCAAAATATGCGCGCACACGTCGGTCGTCAACCTCATCGTCTGTCTTAAGAATCCCGAACAGTCCGCGCGGATTGCCCTGAGCGCCATCCCTCAGATATGCGTGAAATTTTTTTTCGGATGTGTTATATTCCAGACAGCCGACAACATCTTTATCTCTCCATATTATATCGTAAAGCTCCAACATATTCAATCCTCCAGTTAATAAACTCCTCAACTCTGCTCCACCATTGCTTGGGTATCTGCACATTATTAACATTTTCATACAGCAGAATATCATACTCCTGTTTTGTTGCGGTTATGATATCATGGATCACCGACGGAGACGCATTAAAATTAACAGTCGGCTCATAGATAGATGATAATTTACAAAACAGCCTTTCCGCCTCGCGGAAGCTTTCGGCGTACAGCGGTGAGTTGCAAAGACAAAAAGCCGATGCTTTTCTGAAATCGGTCAGCATTCCTTTAATATCATCATAGAGCAGGGCATATCCGTTATCGAATATGGGGGTTGATTCAAGACTGCCGTCATCATTTAAAAGCCATGCGGCATTTCCGTTGTGCCTATCCTCATTCATTATAATAAGGTCGAAAGCAAGCATATTCACAAGATCCGTTCCGTCAGTCAACCGGCATAGCTTTTCAAAATCAAGATATTCATTATTCTGAATATACAGCGTCTGCAGGTAGACAAGTGACTTTCCGTTTCTAAAATCGGGAGAGTCACAAACAAATGTTACTATCTCCTTGCCGTACCGTTTCCCGGAAAGTACATGAAGGGTATAGTCCGCCATATTCAGATTTAACGCTTTACCCAGGCGCGAGCATATCACTTCAATTACAGGTTCGATTCCCCAGAAGCCGGGATAATCGCGGAGCTGCATTCTTCCGGTTTTGACAAAGTGAAGCAGTCCGTCTTTTTTATATTCTGTTTTAAGCAGATTTCCTTTGGAATTGCTGTGAACCGAAAAACGATTTTCGCTGAAAAATCCGTCCATGCCGCATCCTCCTTTTAGTGTCTTTATGCTGTGATTATAACATAGTAAAATGTGGATGTCAAGCGCTTACAGACTGAAATCCATTTTATCAGGTATTTGCATAAAAGTATGAAAAGCTTCCGGGTGAGAGGTGCAGCCCCGTTTCAAGCAGCTGCGCAAGCGCTTTAAGCTTTATCTGTCTTTGGTCATCATCGGTGGGGAGGAGTATTCTGTCAAGTGAGAGCACGAGCATGGAGAGTATGAACTGCGCGTACTGCTCGGGATAATCGCATTTGAGTATTCCCTCACCAATGCCTTGTCTTATAACTTCCGCAAGTACAGGCGTCATTGATTTTGCCGCTATTACCGAAAACTTCTGATGTATTACAACATTGTCCTGAACGTTGAGCAGCTTTAAAAGCTCCGAATGGCTGTGTCCCTCTTCGGGAAAAACACTGATCTCAAAAATCTTTTTAAGCTTCTGGAGCGTGCTCATTTCCGTGTTGTCAAGCATCACCTTGCTTTCCTCTATTACATCAGAGTAGGCGCGCTCGATAACAGCGTCTATTATTTCATCCTTTGAACGGAAATAGTAGTATACTCCGCCCTTGGCGATACCTGCCTGTCTTGCGACATCGCTTACTGTTGCGCCTGATGATTTATTATCCGTCATGATTTCCTGCATGGCGTTAAGAATAAGATTTCGTTTGTCCGTCATTTTATCACCTGTAAAAATAAGTATTAATATTACCGATATTATATCATGTTAATTTTTGT
>JBJEFT010000236.1:0-1896 GCA_051874315.1 Candidatus Ornithomonoglobus sp. | reverse complement strand
CGGGCGATATAGGCTGCGTGACAAAGCTTGAATTTACAAAGACTGGCGATACTCTCTGCGATAAGAATAAGAATATAATTTTAACGGGTATCGAGTTCCCCGCGCCTACGCTTTCAATGGGTGTACGTCCCGAGAACAAGGGCGATGAAGAGAAGGTTGTAGGCAGCATGATGAAGCTTATGGATGAGGACCCGACCTTCACGGTAACAAATAACCCCGAAACGAAGCAGACGCTTATCAACGGTCAGGGCGAGCAGCATATTGACGTTATAGTAAGCAAGCTGAAGAATAAATACGGCGTATCGGTTATTCTCGAGGAGCCGATCACAGCGTACCGCGAGACGATCACAAAGACAGCGACCGTTGAGGGCAAGCACAAGAAGCAGTCCGGCGGTCACGGTCAGTACGGTCATGTAAAGATAGAATTTGCGCCGGGTCTTACAGAGGAAATGATGTTTGAGGAAAAGGTATTCGGCGGAAGCGTTCCGAGAAACTTCTTCCCGGCGGTTGAAAAGGGCTTAAGAGACAGCTCAGAGCACGGCGTTCTTGCCGGCTATCCTGTTGTAAATCTTAAATGCACGCTCCTTGACGGCTCATATCATCCGGTGGACTCATCGGAAATGGCGTTCAAGACTGCGGCATCACTTGCATACAAGGAGGGCATGAAGCAGGCAGGTCCGGTTATCCTTGAGCCTATCGGTTATCTTAAGAGCTATGTGCCCGAGGACATAATGGGCGACGTTATAGGCGATATAAACAAGAGACGCGGAAGGATCATGGGCATGGGCGAAAGCGACAAGCCGGGACTTAATCTGGTTGAGGCAGAGGTACCTGTATCGGAGATGCACAAGTATTCGACAGACCTCCGCGCGATGAGCGGCGGCGCGGGAACATTCACCTTTGAATTTGTACGCTATGAAAGAGCGCCAATGGAGGTTGCAAATAAGATCATTGCCTCATCACACTGATCAAGCTTTTCACAACAATAAATAAACTGAGACAAAGGCCGGAGCGGTCTTAACAGCATGCATTAAGTATTATTAAAATACAAAGTACTTAATGCATGCTGTGCAGCTCCGGCTTTTGTCATATGCAATAATTATCACAGCAGCAAACATAAGCTGAAAAGCATATAACCGTCTGAAAAAAGAAGTCGTATAATGTTGATTTTCAAGGAACAGCACTTGTAATATTTTTGAAAAGTATGAAATATTATAGACTAGCAGATTGAAAGTGAGGGATTATATGAGCGAAAAAGAAAAAAAAGAAGTCCCAAGAAACGTAATAGTTACATACGGCATTAACGGTTTATCGCTTGTTGATTGCATGAAAAATATAATAATAAACAAAAAATTGCTTGATAAAATTTAAAAAGTCTTTACATAAAATGAAAGTTACATATAATATACAGAGTACTTAATGCAAGCTATATAAATATGTAACTTTCTGTTTTTATTTACTTAAAATTACAAGGAGGTTGCTATGAACAATAATAATAAAAACAGGGCAGCTTTATATTGCAGACTGTCTAAAGAGGACATAGACAAAATTAACAAAGGAGATGACAGTGCCAGTATAATCAACCAACGAATGTTATTGGAAGACTATGCAACTAATAAAGGCTTTTCAATATACAAGGTATATCAAGATGATGATTACAGCGGATTATTTGACGACAGACCTGGTTTTGAAAGTATGATTGAGGATGCAAAAAAAGGCAAATTTGATATTATTATTGCAAAAACTCAATCAAGATTTACCAGAAATATGGAGCATATGGAGCATTACCTTCATGATGTTTTTCCTTCACTCGGGATACGATTCATAGGTGTTGTTGATAACGCTGATACAAAGAACAAAGGCAATAAAAAGGCTCGGCAAATAAACGGTTTAATC
>JBJEFT010000235.1:0-1922 GCA_051874315.1 Candidatus Ornithomonoglobus sp. | reverse complement strand
AACGGCGGCGGAAGCTGAAAGTGTTATAACCGAAAAAGGAATAACACATCTTGCAATGGTTCACTGCGAAACCACAACAGGTATTTTAAACGATATAAAGTCCATCGGCGAGATGTGCAGAAAGCACGGTGTCACCTTCATTGTTGACGCGATGTCAAGCTTCGGCGGCATTGACATTCCGGTTGAGGAGTATGACATAGACTTTATAATCAGCAGCGCAAACAAGTGCATACAGGGAGTTCCCGGATTCTCTTTTATAATCGCAAGAAAGGATAAGCTTATAAGCAGCAAAGGAACCGCGAGAAGCCTTTCGCTTGACCTCTATGACCAGTGGGAAACCATGGCAAAGGACGGAAAATGGCGTTTTACCTCCCCTACCCATGTTGTGCTTGCTTTTGCAAAGGCGCTTGAGGAGCTTGAGGCAGAGGGCGGCATTGCGGCAAGAAACGCGCGCTACACGCAGAACAATCACGCGCTTATAGAAAAGATGAACGCAATGGGCTTTAAGGCATATATAAAGCCGGAGCTTCAGTCCCCAGTCATAACAACCTTTGAATGTCCAGAGGACATCGGTTTCTCCTTTGAGGATATGTACGGTTTTATAAAGGAGCGCGGCTATGCGATATATCCCGGAAAGCTAGACGGCATGAACACCTTCCGCATAGGCAATATAGGCGAAATCTATATGGAGGACATTGAAAAGCTGTGCGGAATCATACAGGAATATGTCAGACTTTGTCTGTCATAACAAGGAAAGGACAAAACTAAAATGAGCAAAACAGAAATGATTATATTTGACTGGGCTGGGACAACCGTGGATTACGGCTGCTTTGCCCCGGTAAATTCATTCCTTGAGGCATTCAGAGAATTCGGGCTTGAACCGACCATTGAAGAAATCAGAAAGCCGATGGGAATGCTTAAAATAGACCACATCCGCACAATGCTTGAAATGAACAGAATAAAAAGTCTGTGGCAGGAAAAATATAACCGTACATATACTCAAGATGATGTACAGGGAATATACAAAGCGTTCGAGAAAAATCTTCTTTCCGGGCTTGATAAATTTTCTGCACCCAAGGAATATGTCACAGAAACTATTGAGAAACTGCGCGGCATGGGAATAAAAATCGGTTCTACAACCGGCTATACGGAAAAGATGATGGATATTGTAAAGGCGTCAGCAATGCGGCAGGGGTACGCGCCCGACGTCTGCATAACACCCGAAAAGGCGGGCGGATACGGCAGACCCTACCCGTATATGATATTTGAAAATATGCGTGCCTGCGGCATAACCTCCGTTAAAAATGTCATAAAGGTCGGCGATACCCTCTCTGATATACGCGAGGGCGTAAACGCCGGAGTATATTCCGTCGGAGTAATTGACGGCAGCTCGGAAATGGGGTTTACCAAGGAAGAGTTTGAAGCATTTGACAGTGATGAAAAGGCGGAAATAAGAGAAATGGTAAGACAGCGATTTTTCGATGCCGGAGCCGATTTTGTTATCGAAAATATAAGACAGGTCACAGATATTCCGGTATTTGAATAAACAAAAATATAAAAATATAAAAATATAAATCATAAAAAATTTCAAAAAAGACTTGACAAACAGCGTAACATCTGCTATAATAATTCCTGTTGTTGAAAAACAATGTACATCCTTTATGCGAGGGTGGCGGAATAGGCAGACGCGCACGTTTGAGGGGCGTGTGGGTGAAACCGTGCCGGTTCAAGTCCGGTCCCTCGCACCACATTTGTACAATATTTTGATACATACAAAAACCGCAGCAATGTTGCGGTTTTTGTATGTTTTGGAGAAAACTTAGTGAAAAGCATATAACAATGCGCGACGGGAAATTTAATTTTTTTTGAAAAAAGTCTTGACAAATGCGACAACATCTGCTATAATAGCTCTTGTAGTTGAG
>JBJEFT010000234.1:0-1923 GCA_051874315.1 Candidatus Ornithomonoglobus sp. | reverse complement strand
TTATTCCTTATAATCGTCAAAGGCTCCGCTTTCCTCAAGCTCGGTAAGCTCATCCTTTGCGTCAAGGCTCTGTATGTACTCGTCAATCGCGTCCGCGACAAGCTTTGAATAATTAACAGCCTCAACAACCGTCTTTGCGCCGCTTACAATATCGCCCGAAGCGAAAATTCCGTCGCGGGTTGTTCCTCCGAAGGAATTTGTCACAAGCAGACCTCTGTCCGTTACGTTAAGACCGCCGGTCTTTGCAACAAGGGCATTGTCCGCGCCCTGGCTTATTGCGATGATCGTACTGTCGGCAGCCTCCAGCCTCTCCGTGCCCGGGATCCTTGTGAGCGTGCCGTGACCGTCACATTCAAGGTCTGCAAATATACAGCCCTCGTCCACGATCTCCACCGGCTCCACATGCACCTTGAACTCAACTCCCTCAAGCTTTGCATAGTTGATCTCGTGCTCGCTTGCGGCAAAGTAGTCATGGCGTGAATATACGGTAACCTTTCTTACTCCGTGGCGCAAAGCCGTTCTTGCAACGTCCATAGCGGAGTTTCCCGCGCCGATGATATTAAGCGTCTCGCCCAATCTGTAAACATCAGGATTTGTAAGGTAGTTAATAGCATAATGCACGTTGCCGAGGGACTCGCCCTTGATGTGGAGTGTGTTCGGTCTCCATACACCGATCCCGATAAATACCGCAAGATAACCGTCCCTGAAAAGATCGTCAATAGTGATACTGCTTCCGACCATTGTATTCGGTCTTATCTTTACTCCCAGCTCATAGAGCTTTTCCTTATATTTATCAAGGATCGACTTCGGCAGACGGAATTCCGGTATTCCGTAGCGGAGGACACCGCCTATCTGCTCCTTGCCCTCAAATATCGTTATATCGTAGCCCCGCTGCGCAAGAATAATAGCAATCGCAATTCCTGCCGGGCCCGAGCCGATAATGGCAACCTTTTTGCCGTTCTTCTCTATATCCCCGAACTTTATTCTGTCAAAATAATAGGTCGATATGTAATTCTCAATTACCGAGGCATGAACAGGCGCGCCCTTTCTGTTAAGCACGCAGTGTCCCTCACACTGATTTTCATGGTTGCATACCAATGAACAGATCATTGAAAGCGGGTTGTTCTCAAAAAGCATCTTGCCCGCGGCGTCAATATCACCCTCAAGAAGAGTGTGGATCATTGTCGGAATGGGCGTGTTTATAGGACATCCCTGTCTGCACAAAGGCTTTTTACAATTAAGGCAGCGCTTTGCCTCATCAAGTACATGATATGCCAATTTAATTCCCTCCTTATTACTGAATACGATCTCATATATGATAAGTTTACCACAAAAAATGGATAAAATCAATAGAAAAAATAGTGATTTTATCCAAATTTATAGACATTATTTAATTTATTTAACTGTATACGGAAGCCTGCATTTAAGAGCGCGCGCCAGCTCCTCGGGAGTGCCGAGGGTGAAGCCTGACTTGTCGACCACCGACGCGTTTTCCTTAGTATGATAAATATAAAAATACTCCGGTGTTTCCCAGACCTTCATAAGTCCCGAATACTCGTATTCCTCTCTTGTCGCGTCATTTATCTCAACAAGCCTGTCCTCGTAAAATTCAAATTTTGTTGTTATGACATTGTTCTTAACAGAGTTATACGGCTTTCTGTAGGAAAACCGCGGATAAACCGCAAGCATCGCGCCGCCCGCGATAAGTATTGCGACCACAAATATATTCCTGTTCGCCGCGCAGGCATAAAGCCCCGCCAGCACACAGCATATTCCGATTATTGTGGTAACTATAACGAGCGCTTTTGTTTTTTCTTTATAATACCGCTTGAAAAAATCAAGATACAGCTTCGGTGTAGTTGTGGTTTCAGCCTTTGCTATAATATCACTCATGCCGGCAGCCTCCTATACCAGAAAATGCTT
>JBJEFT010000233.1:0-7306 GCA_051874315.1 Candidatus Ornithomonoglobus sp. | reverse complement strand
TTCATAGTCGGGATAATTGGTATAGCCCTTGAATGCCGATGTGTAATCGTAGAGCAGCTCGCTTATCTTTTCGAGATCAGGGCTTATTTCGGGATATTCCATAAAAGCCGGACACCCGTCAATATGTACAACCTCCGCCGCGCCCAGAAATTCGTTTGAAAAGGAAGGCACCATCGCGTTATCAAGCACAACGGCGCCGCCGTTATATACATAATCCTCAATTACCCGCGGGTCAAACCCTTGAGCGTCTGCCGCATCCTCATCAAGATACAGAATATCGCAGCTGTCAAGGCTTACAAGCTTTGTTTCTCTTGTTACATTGACATTTGCCGCAATACCGTTTCGCAGCTGGTCAAATGTTATACTTTCACTGTCATCGGCGGTCATTACAACTGCATTAATGTTACAGCTTTCTCCCATTACCGATTCGGTCTCTTCACCCGCGCGCGGTCCGAAGCTGCATGATGAAAGCAGGAGCGTGAAAACGGCTGCTGCCGACACCACACCCCTCCATGCTGTTATTTTTCCCATAATCTATATAGCCTCTCAAAAACCTTCATAAATAAATGCGCCGTTCCCGGTAAAAAACATACATACCAACAGAAACATAGCAAGATAAATAAGAAAGGAGAAAAATCCTTTTAAAAGCTTCATTCCTCCTCAGCCCCTTCCTGCATATTTGCCGTTTTTGCATCAGGCGCTTCATCTGCTTCCGCTCCCGTCTCCGGCTTATTGCGGTTCTCACGCACACGGTTAAAGATTTCCATAAACTCGTCACCGGTGATTGTTTCACGGTCAATGAGAAATTCGGAAATTTCATCAAGCGCGTCACGGTTATCATTTAAAAGCTGCTTTGCAATTTCATAGCGCTCTTTCATTATCCTGACAATTTCACGGTCAATTTCAGTTTTTGTTTCCTCGGAGCAGTTCGCTACAGCTCTTCCGTCAAGATAGCGGTTCTGTACGCTCTCAAGCCCTACAAGCCCGAAACGTTCGGACATACCGAACATCGTTATCATCTTTCTCGCCATATCGGTTGCGCGCTCAATGTCATTCGACGCGCCTGTTGTCTGAGTATTAAAGACAATTTCCTCAGCCGCGCGGCCTGCAAGAAATACCGTAATCTGGTCAAGAAGCTCCTCCTTGTTATTAAGATACTTCTCCTCATCATCCGGCATCTGCATTGTATAGCCCAGAGCGCCCATAGTTCTCGGAACTATTGTAATCTTCTGTACCGGCTGTGTATTCTTCTGCAAAGCGGTCGCAAGCGCGTGTCCTACCTCATGGAAGGATACTATTCTCTTTTCCTCCGCCGAAAGAATTCTGTCCTTCTTTTCCTTACCCGCAATAATTACCTCCACAGAGTCCATAAGGTCCTCCTGAGTAACCATCTGTCTGCCGAAACGAACCGCGCGCAGAGCCGCCTCATTAACCATATTTGCAAGATCGGCTCCGGCAGCGCCGCTTGTTGCAAGCGCCATTTCATGAAGATCAATATCCGGGGCAGTCTTTACATTCTTGATATGAACCTTTAATATATCCTCTCTGCCCTTCAGATCAGGCTTTTCAACAATAATGCGTCTGTCAAAGCGTCCCGGACGCAGAAGCGCCTTATCAAGTATCTCCGGACGGTTTGTTGCGGCAAGCACAACAAGACCCTTCGATGAATCGAAGCCGTCCATCTCCGAAAGAAGCTGATTTAGCGTCTGCTCACGCTCATCATTCGAATTCATCTGATTATCTCTTGATTTTCCTATCGCATCGATCTCATCTATAAATATTATACATGGAGCCTTTGCCGCCGCCTGTTTGAAAAGATCACGCACGCGCGATGCGCCGACACCGACAAACATTTCAACAAACTCTGAGCCGGAAAGTGAGAAGAACGGAACATTCGCCTCTCCGGCAACAGCCTTTGCAAGAAGGGTTTTTCCCGTTCCCGGAGGACCGACGAGAAGCGCGCCCTTGGGCTGCTTAGCGCCGATTGCAGTGTACTTTGAAGGATTATGAAGAAAGTCGACAATTTCATCAAGCGATTCCTTCGCCTCCTCCTGACCCGCAACATCGCTGAAGGTTACTCCTGTTTTATTCTCAACATTATACATTTTTGCATGTGACTGACCTATTCCCATGATTCCGCCTGAACCGCCCATTTTCTTTGTCATAAGCCGCATGAAAAGCATTATGAGCAGATACATAAATACAATAGGTAAAATCCATGTCAGCACAAAGTTCAGAATCGGATTTGAATACTGAACCGGCGTTGAATACTTTATCCCCTTTTCATCAAGCTTGTCAAGAAGCCTCTGATCGTTTATATAGCCTGTATAGTAAATGGGTCTTGATGCGTCCGACTGAGCTTCTGCGGCCTCATCACTGATTTTTCCGATAAACATCAGGGATCTGTCCGATATCTTCTGTATATCATCGGCGCTGATCTGGGGCTGACCGTATATTGTGATCTGATCACCCTTGAGCTCTATTTCCGTTACCGCGTCCTCATCTATCATTGCAAGGAACTCATCATAGGATACCTCTGTTTTATCAGGCGTTGTAAATGATGAGATCATAAGATTGAGACATATCGTTGCAGCTGCCGCTATCAGAAGAAAGATCAGAAGTGGATTTTTCATAGGAGATTTAGGCGGCTGATTCCCCTGCGGGGGTTTTTTATTTGTGTTATTATTCATTTATATTATATGTCCTTTCGAGTATAGCTGTCTTATCTGTATTCAGTTTATCAGTTTATCATATTTATAAGAAAATTTCAACCGCATTTTAATATTTTTTTTGCGTTTTAACAGTTTTTTCAGAAATTGTTCACATATCAATTGCAGTAACACTGTTTTTTATGATTGACTTTACCGCAATTTAGTGGTATAATATCCATGTATAGTATAAAAGGGAGATAATCCCGGGATTTTATGCCCGGTTTTATCCTTATTTCAAGAAAGGAACTGATAAAGTAATGAAAAAAATTTCATTAAAAAGAATGCTCTCTTCGGCTGCAGCGCTTGCGGTTTCAGCATCAACGCTGCTCTCTGCATTTAATGTACAAGCAGCGTTCAGCGATGTGCCGGAGGACTACAGCTACAAGAAAGCTATCACAACGCTCAGCAAGCTGAACGTTATAGACGGCTATGAGGACGGAACGTTTGGTCCTAACAAGGACATAACAAGAGCAGAGTTTACTAAGCTTATTGTTTACATGCTTGGCTATGGAAATATTTCCACAACCACAACACAATTCAACGATCTTGCCGCAGACCATTGGGCAAACGCAAATATCGCAACAGCTTACGATCTCGGAATAGTAAACGGTTACAGTGATACCGAGTTCGGTCCTGACAATGCGGTTACATATGAGCAGGCGCTTAAAATGGTAGTCTGCGCTCTCGGGTATCAGAATTCAGCAGAAGCCATGGGCGGATATCCTGACGGATATATCGCCGAGGCTGTATCGCTTAAGCTCACTGACGGCATAACAGCATCAGCCTATACGGATAATGCTTCAAGAGGTCTTGTTGCACAGGTTATGTATAATGCGCTTGAAATTGATATGTATGAGCTCAACGGCAACAAGTATGTTTCATCAGGAAAGAACCTGCTGAATGACTATCTTGATACATATATAATAAAAGGTACTGTAGTAGGAGTTGAAGATTCGGTAACGATTGATTGTCAGGCGTCGCTCAACCCGGGCTTTATAGCAATTGACGAAGCAATAACAGGCGATGAGTATATTATCGACTATACGCAGTATACAACGTCTCTTACCGAAATGACAGAATATCTCGGTAAAACAGTACAGATATATTACCGCAAGGACGGAAACAGCGAGGATCTTTTCCTTATAGATATTGATAATGAGACCTACAAAAATTCAGAGCTTTCCGTTATGTATTATGAGGCGGAATCCTTCGACGGAAGCACATTTAAATACTATGTGGACGGCACAAACAAAAAGGAAACCGTTAAGCTTGACCCGACAAGCCTGACAATACGCTATAACGGAAAGTCAATTCAGAATAATGTAACTATCTCAGCTGCAACTGTGAATGATGAAGGAAACAGCATAGCTGTCAGCAAGGACTGTACACCTGCCGAAGCGCTTGCAGAATGGCTTAACCCTGACAGTGATTATTTCATTTACGGTACAATAAAGTTCATCGATACAGGCTCAACAGGAAGGTATAACATAGTTGATATCTATGACTATGATACTATAGTTGCTAACGCATCACCGTCTGCTGCGGATTACAGGATTTCGGATAAGACGATAACCGGTAATTATCTCATTCTTGATCCTGACAGTATTGATTATAAGTTTGTCATTACAAAGGGCGGCTCTGAAATTCAGACAACATCAATCGCCGCCGGTGACGTTATAAACTACGCAAAGAGTCTTGATTCTGATGATTACTATTATACGGTATATGACACCGTTAAGAGCGTTAAGGGAACAATAACATCTCTCAATACCGCTGATACGGAAGATGAAAAGACAATATCAATCGACAATGTTGAATATCGTATAACAGACCGTTTCCTTACATACATGAAGAATAAGGAACAGGTAACGCTGGAAACCGGAACCGAAATCACAGCATATCTTGATATGTTTGGTTCGGTTGAATGGGGAACAATAAGCAAATCCACAACATACTATCCGTATGCATACGTTATTGATGTCGCGCAGGACGGAGAGGACTACTATCTTAAAATGTTTGCGCCTACAAACGGCAACATAACCTCCTTCACATCATCAACGGCGTATTCCGTAAAGAGCTATAAAATCGCTGACAGTCCGAAGCTTAACTCAAAGAAATCTTCACCGGAAGCAATTGTAGCGCAGCTTGCCGAAAATGCGGCTGCTGCAAATCTTGATACACAGATTTCGGGCGCCAGCATAAAAACAACGGATTATAACCAGCTTGTCCGCGTTCTTTTCTCAGGTAACGAAATTGCGAATATTGTGACATTTGATACAGCCAATGACGGTAACAGAAACTCAGATACAAGCAAGCTTGTAAGATTCCAGGCTATGAATCCTGAAACAAAGTATTATGTAACCTCATCGAGCGTCAAGAACACAGCAAAGAGTACCGGTACGACAATGTATTCAATAAAAACAACAACACCATTGTTTGTTATACCTAAGGACAGAACCGATAGCACAGCATATTCGCTTAAATCCGCAATTACAACAAACTCAATGATATCAACCGGAACATATTATGTTGATGCATATGATGTTGATGATGCAAAATATCCGGCTTGTCTGCTTGTTTATAACTCTAACTTTAAGAGTGGTACCGCTATTACTTACTCGACGGCATACAGACTTATCTACGATAAGATCAATCAGGAGGTTGACAGTGACGGAGATGTTGTAGACAAGCTCTACACATACAACTCGGCTACCACAAAGAGTTCAACTACTATCGCATCATCACCGGAAAATGATTTCAGCCGTCTTGGCAAGGGCGATATAGTTCTCGTCGGAAGCAACGGTGATAAGGAGCTTGACACATACATGCAGGCTCAGGACTATGATGAGATCAAGTCAATACTCGGAGGCGAAACCGTTCTCGTTACCGACGATGAGGGCAATGAGAAATATGAGCGCTTCAACTGGACAGCAGAGCAGGAACAGACTGAGGAAAATAATTGGCAGAAATATAAATTCGACTTCCGTTATCCGAAGACTGAGGTAACAGACCTTGATAACTATTGGGTAACAGGCGGTAACTACACAGGTATTTCATCACGCGCCTTTATGTGTAATGTCCTGCAGGTTCTTGACGCGGAAAACCTCATTTATGTCACACCTAACGGATTTGACGAAAGCGGTAACCTGCCGAGTGACTATACAGAAATTAAGGTTTCAAGCTCAACAAAAATTATAAGATACGATTCGCTTGAAGATGAGTTCACGCCTTATGCAGAAGGCACAGAAAGCACGGCTCTTACCATAACAGACCTTAAGGGCGCTGAGGATTACGGTGACGGCTGTTCAAAGATCCTCCTTACATATGTATCGGGATCAACCTCAACCTCATCGGCAACACCGACTGCAAAGTTTATCGTAATTTATCAGTAATTACACAGTAAAGTATATAAAAGTGTCAGGATTTCAATCTTGACACTTTTTATTTTGTCAGTTATAATTAAAATAGCAAATATTATACTTAAATACCAAAAGAGAGGAGAATTTATATGAGGGCAAAAAAGTTATTAAGCGCCATCACAGCGCTCACAATGCTCCCAACAGTCGGAGCGTTCAGCCTTCCGGTTACGGCTTCTGCCGCATCCTTGGGAACGGTAGTGCGTCTTGACCCTTCAGATGCCTCACCGTGGGAGTTTGAAGGCTGGGGCACCAGCATGGGCTGGTGGGGCAACCGTATCGGCTACAGTGACACGCTTGCGCAGCAGGCTGCGGAGCTGTTCTATTCAGAGGACGGGCTCGGACTTGACATTGTCCGCTACAACGTAGGCGGCGGCGATGATCCGACTCACAACCACATCACACGTTCGGACTCAAAGCTTCCCTGCTTTGCTGTTCCCGAGTACAATGAGGACGGTACACTTAAAACAGATGAAAACGGAGATGTGATATATTCCTACAACTGGGATAATGACCACAACCAGATAAATGTCCTTAAAGAGATCAAAAAGCAGAACCAAAATGTCCATATTGAGGGCTACACAAACTCGCCGCCGTGGTTCATGACAATAAGCGGCTGCTCAAGCGGAGGAGTTGACGCAACGGAAAATCTTGATCCTGAGAATTATGATAATTTCGCGGTTTTCCTTGCTGATGTCACCGAGCATATGAATGAAATCGGGCTTGGTTTTGACAGCTATTCACCGATGAATGAGCCGAACCCCGCAACAAAATACTGGGGCGCGTACAGTCCTAAGCAGGAGGGCAATCTCGTCGCGCAGGGTGAGCATCAGTCCGGAATAATTACGGCGCTTAAAAGTGAGTACACAAAAAGAGGCATAACTACTCTCGTTGCCGGAATGGACGAAACAAGTATTGACTATTCGATAAACTCATATAATCAGCTTACGGACGATGCCAAAGCGGCTCTTGACAGAATAGATACCCACACCTACGGCGGTTCAAACCGCGCGGGGCTTAAAGCGACAGCAATCGCTGCAGACAAACCGTTATGGATGAGTGAGGTTGACGGAGGCTGGAACGGCTTCGGACTTGCGGACAGAATCATCCTTGATATGAACGGGATGCAGCCGGGCGCATGGGTAATGTGGGATATAGTTGATATGCATAAGGATTCGA
>JBJEFT010000232.1:0-7307 GCA_051874315.1 Candidatus Ornithomonoglobus sp. | reverse complement strand
CAGAAGGCAAAGGACTTTTTAGGCAACAGGGGAGAAGGACTGCTGTTTGAAACAGAGACCGCGAACACTGCAATAGAAGCATATAACTTCGGCAAGGACGATAACGGCAATCATATCACCATAAGCATAACCAAAAAGGGCGGCTATGTGCTGTATTTCCTCGAAAACAAATCGGTAAGCACAGCAAACTATGATATTGACGCCGCGACAGGACTTGCGTACAGATTCCTGATCAGTCACGGTATAAACGACATGACAAACAGCTACTATGAGGTGGGCGACAATATCGCCACAATAAACTTTGCATATTCGCAGAACGGAACAAAGTGCTACAGCGATCTTATTAAGGTAAAGGTAGCGCTTGATGACGGAACAATCGTGGGTATGGAGTGCAAGGGCTATCTTATGAACCACCGACAGCGTGATATACCTGATGTAATGCTCAGCGAGGAGGAAGCGAAGGCTCATGTTTCAACGCATCTTGAGGTCAGCGCCGCGTCGCTTGCGGTAATACCGAAGGATTCACTGCGTGAGGTGCTCTGCTATGAGTTCAAGGGAACGTATATGAATAAAAACTTTATCGTCTATGTCAATGCCGAAACCGGCAGGGAGGAGCAGATCCTGCTGCTTATTGAGTCGGAAACAGGTGTGCTGACGATATGACAGGACACTATAAAAGGGATGCCCGCAGCATCCCTTTTATAGTGTTATTTAACCTGAGCCGTAATCTCGTTTCCGATCGTGTCGGTAAAGGTATATTTAAAGTCTGTGTTTACAATATCGCCGTAGCCCAGATCCTTTAAGCCCTGCGCAACCACCGATGCCCATACATATGCTCCGGCATATGATGAGTGGAGCGTGTCGCCGCCCACCTCGGTGAGGTTGAAGTTCTTTGTTATATTGCCGTCCGCGTCATCGCCGTAGATTGAATATAAGAGGTCATAGCTCTTTTGCGAGAGGTCTATCAGCTGACAATCCGTATCAACCGCTATATCCCTTAAATAGGATGACCATACAACGGACGGCTTATAATCATGCGCCGACGCATTAGGTGTTACAAGGATAGGTATTATACCCTTTTCGCGGCACTCTTCTATCATGCTCTTAACACATGAAATCATTTCGTCACGGGTCGAATATGCCCTGTCATTGTATGCGCATTCTATAAGGAGAATGTCGCCCTCCTGCGCGTTTGCGATAACGCCCGGGAACGCGGTTGCATACAGTCCCGCCGCAAACTGTCCGCTGTTAGCAAGATTTGTTACCGGAACCTTTAAGAAGTCCGGCAGCTGCTGGCCCCAGCCGGCTCTGCCGCCGCCGACCTCCTGTTCAAAATCACCGTAATAAGCGCATGCGAGGGAATCACCTATGACGTATACGCGCTGCGGTCTTTCGTAAAATTCCGGCTTCTTTGTAACAGTAACATAGTCAAGCATTGTTGAACCGTCGGTCATTGACACGCTTATTTTTCCGCCTGTTATATTCACGTCCTCAGCGGTATAAAGCGCGCCGTCAAAAACTTTCCTGTCCGCGTCCGCCTGATCGACATTGTTTCCGACCATTGTTCCGTTTACATATATATCACCGCGCGCTGCTTCAGCCTTCTTAAAGGTTATATCGTAGCAGCCGTCGGTAAAAAATTGTTCCAAGCACTCAGGCTCAGCAGTATCGCCTATATCGGTAAATTTATAAACAGGAGCTATTTCAAATTTCAAGCCGGCCTTGTGCTCAATCTTAAAGCCCTTTAGTGTCGTATCAGCCTCTGTCACCTTAAAAAATCCGCTGCCGGAATAAAGGTATACGGTTTTTGAGCTGTCTGATACCTCTACTGTATCTCCGGCTTTTACCGCGTGCTTTACAGAGGAAATTAAAGCTCCCTTATCATCATATGAGGAAATTACAGCCGAACAGTTTTCTTTTACCGTTGCCGCGGGAATATCAGTAAGCTCTATAGACTCTGACGTACCGTCCGAATAATTTATTTTATATGAATCGACTGCATTTTCTTTTATTTCAGATCTGATATATTGCGCATTTCCTGTTGTTATTCCTGATATATAGTATTGCTCTATAGGTGCTGAAAACAACTCTTCATTGTCTGCTCCGGTAAAGATGTTGAAGCTGACTGCTGTTTCACCGCATGACTGAGCTGTTATAATTCCGTTCTGAGTGACAGCCGCCCTGTTTTCAAAGCCGCCGCTCAGTACAGAGTTAAAGTCCTTAACCGGAACCTCCAAAAGATTTCCGAACTCGTCCTTTATGTTGGTTATATCCAATTTTGAAGTCGTATATAAATTAGGAAATTCACCTGTGTTAATGTCGAAGCTGTCAACCTTAGGGTTAGGTACTATTTCAACGGTCTTTGCTGTCTTAATACCGTCATATTCTGAAATAACGGTAACTGTTCCGGCGTCAAGTCCGCCTGCCACAGTCATTTTTCCGTTTTCATCTATTGTAACGCCGTCATTGCCCTCGACTGAGAACACTGCCTTGGCATCGGGAACAAGGTATGCGGGGGTTACGGAATATTCGGCATAGGTTCTGCCCTCAGCAACGGAGGAAACCTTATTGCTGCCGTTTATAACAAGGCTGTTTTTATCGGGATATGAAATGCCGATATATTCGACCGTTACATTGCTTCCGCTTATGGCGGTTATGACATCAAAAGGCACCGCGTCTGTATACAGTGGATTATTGTTCTGTGTAAGAATTGTTTTACCGGCTGTCTTGTCCGAAACAACCTCAAATTCCATGTTGTCCTTTGAGGTTATATATGTATTGTTCGCATAGATACCGTTATCGTATTTTAATGTAAGGCTGTCCGTAAGCTTCAGCGTGCCGCCTTCGGCAAAGGTTATTCTTGATGATATTTTTGTAATATCCTTTGCGGTAATTTCTCCGACAGAAAATTCACCGTCAAGGGCAAGAACTCCCGATGCGTTTCCGAAATCCGATTCGTAATATACATCGTCGGTTTCACATTCAAGAGGAAGGTCAATCGTTAAATCAGAACTGCCGACAGTGACGCTTGTCTCATTTTTTAAATATCCGTCCTTTTCGGCCGAGACTGAAACGGTTTCACCCTCCGGGAGCGAGGGAACTGTAAGCGTACCGTTTCCGTCGGCGCAGAATTTTATTCCGTTTACCAACATATTCGCGTACTGCGTTGAATTGATTGTTACGCTGTGGAGCGGTTTTCCGTCACCGTCCGAAATCTCAATTTTGCTTATAGCTATCGCGCCCCACATATCGCAGTGAAATTCGATCGCGCCTGTGTCCTCGCCGGTAACGACTGATTTTGTGAGCCATGTGTCAAATTCATCGCCGTTTATCGAAATATAGCGGTCAGCGATTTTGAGATACGCGTATGGGTCGTTGGCGTTTCTGATGGTGGAACCGTTATTCGTGACCGTAGGCTTTGCATAGGTCAGCGTTACCTTGCTGCCTGCGGGGATTGCGGGCATATTAAGCGCGAAAATCGAGTTATTGTTTACATTGGTACACGCGAGGTAAATATATGAGCCCTCCGCTTTAAAGGTGTCGTATACAGGGAAGGTGCCGACGTTTTTATTATTTTCAAGTGTTGTCACGGCGGCGTATTTGCGGTTCATATCGCCCGATGTTGTTAATGAAATATCGTCTGTCAGCTTAACGTCGGTGTAGTCTATCGGCTCGCCGGTGGTCACAATATTTGTGCCGTTGAAGGTGTATGTTATACTGTCTGCGGCATAAGCGTAAAGCTGTGAAAATGCCGATACCGCGATGCACACAGCGGAAACGACCGCAGTTATTTTCTTATTCATAAGCGTTACTCCTTTTATCATTAATAGTTGTACATATCTGAAAGAAATGTATTTACAATTTTATTTCCGTAATCGGCATCGGGGCACCAGTGACCGCCAAGCTCCTCAACATACCTGATAGTTCCCGCCCAGTCCGAGGACAGAACAAGGTAATAGCGGTTATGCGGTATGCCTATGGGATCAAGTCCTGTATATGCGCACATATGGTTATAATGGGCGCGAACTCCGTCCTCCGCGGTCGGAAAGGCTTCATGGTCCTCTGTCGCATCGCTTACCGCGTCCACCTTTTTTATTCCGGCAAAATTATTCATATCCGGCGTAACCCTGCCGCCGAAATTTCCGTAAGCGGTTTCAAGCGCCGCCTGCGCGTACATGACCTCGGGTCTTATGCCGGTTTCCTCCCCGTATTTCCAGTAGTATTGCGCAAGGTCAACAAACAGCTCCGACGCGTCATGCGCCTCCGCCCATTTCACGGCGATTTCCTCCGTGATCTCTGCAGCTCCCAGTATCGGTGTTTGGGAAACGGCTTCTGTGGGCTGCTGTGTGGGATTGTCATCGGACATGGGCGTGAGCTTTAGGGTACAGGCTCCGAGAAGAGCGGTGAGTGTTATAAGCGCCGCTGAGAATAATGCTTTTTTCATAATATCAGGCTCCTTAGAATTTATCTTTCAGCCTAATATATGCTTGTACCCTCCGGCATATGCGGACAAATCCTCGCAGCGCATAAAGCCGCTCATTGCGCATACACCGCGCGCTCCGGCTCTGATACATTCTGCGGCATTGCTGTGGTCTATGCCGCCGAGGGCATAGACCGGAATACTCACGTTGCGGGATATTTCCGTAAGAAGTCCTGTCCCGTGAGGCTCAAGCCCCTTTTTGCAGTCGGTCGAAAATATATGTCCCGCCGTTATATATGACGCTCCAAGCTCCGCGGCTCTTTCTGCCTGCTCCAAAGAGTGGGTTGACGAGCCGACAAGCTCAAAGTCCGAAATATCCGTCCTCTCAAGAACGGGGAGGGGCAGATGTATTCCGGCGCATCCGAATTCCCTTGCCGCGTTCGCAAAGCTGTGCGCGATTATATCCTGTCTGCCGATCAAATTCAAAAGCTTAAAATACTCTTTTTCCGTCAAGTCCTTTTCACGCAGAATAACAGGGATGCCCATATCAAGAATATCCCTTACGCGCCGGACCAAATCATCACCGCATAAGCGGCGGTTTGTTATGCAAATCAGCTTATTATACATATATGTAATCACTCATAACAGGCTGCATACCCATTTCCTCTATTTCCTTGTAAACCTCGTCAACGGACGCGCTGTCATTTATCTCAAACTGAGCGTCGCCCTTTGCCTCCTCGCCCTCAACGTGGCCGCCTATGCCGACAGATACGCCGGCGGAGATTTTTGTCGCGGCTATTGAGATTATGTGCTTTCTGAACTCGTTGCTCTCACGGGTTGAGATCGTTATGCTTGCAAACGGCAGGAAAAGGCGGTACGCGCATATGACCTGCAAAAGCTGTTTTTCGTGTACGTCCTTAGGGTTGATTTTATCGTTATTTATAATAGGTCTCAGTCTCGGACATGAGATAGCGATTTCTGCGTGGGGGTACTTCTGTTGGAGAAGATACGCGTGATAGCCTGTTGCGAAGCCATCCTTTCTGAAATCGTCAAGACCGAGCAGAGCGGCAAAGCCCACACCGCGCATTCCGCCCATTACCGCGCGCTCCTGCGCGTTAAAGCGGTACGGCCATATCCTCTTGTGACCCGCAAGGTGAAGCGTTTCGTATTTGTCGCTGTTATAGGTTTCCTGGAATACCGTTACATAGTCCGCGCCGCATTCGTGAAGGTATGCGTATTCATCGGAATTCATCGGGTAAACCTCAAGACCGATAACCTTGAAATATTTGCGGGCAATCTTGCACGCCTCGCCTATGTATTTCACATCCGAGCCCTTGCGGCTTTCGCCTGTTAAGAGAAGGACCTCCTGCAGACCCGTTTTTGAGATCGCCTGAAACTCTCTTTCAATTTCATCATAATTGAGCTTTGCGCGGCGGATCTTGTTATGACAGTTAAAGCCGCAGTAGATGCAGTAGTTCTCGCAATAGTTTGCGATATAAACCGGAGTGAACATCATAACCGAGTTGCCGAAGTGCTTTCTTGTCTCCTGCTGCGCGCGCTGAGCAAGCTGTTCGATGAACGGCTCCGCCGCGGGGGAGAGCAGCGCCTGAAAGTCGCGCGGTGAAAGAACGTCCTTATTGAGGGCATTCTGCACGTCTGCCGCCGTAAACTGCGTATAGTCGTACGCGTTCATAGCCTCAACGACCCTTTTGTCAAGGTCTGAGTCTATAACCTCCATATCCGGCAGATATGTCATGTGGTCAATTCTGTTTTTTGGATCAAGCTCTTTTATTTCCGTCATTTAAAGCCCCCCTTAGTCCGCTAAGAAGCCTGTGAGCGGTGACGAAGCTGACGCGCCCTTGTCAAGAACTCTGCCCGGCCCTGCAAGATATGCCGTTCTGCCCGCTTCTATCGCCTTTTTGAACGCCTCCGCCATTGCCGGAACGTCGCCCGCCGTTGCAATCGCGGTGTTTGCCATAACTGCCGCCGCGCCCATCTCCATTGCCTCGCACGCCTGTGACGGTCTGCCGATTCCGGCGTCAACGATAACAGGGAGGTCAATTTCATCTATGAGTATCTTTATAAATTCCTTTGTGCAAAGTCCCTTGTTTGTGCCTATAGGCGCTCCGAGCGGCATTATGCAGGCGGCGCCCGCGTTTGCCATATCGCGCGCGGCGTTCAGGTCGGGGTACATATAGGGCATAACAACAAAGCCCTCCTTTGCGAGGATCTCAGTAGCCTTTGACGTTTCATAGTTATCCGGCAGCAGGTACTTTGAATCTCTTATACATTCAATCTTTATGAAGTCGCCGCAGCCTACCTCGCGCGCAAGGCGGGCGATTCTTACCGCTTCATCCGCGTTTCTCGCTCCCGATGTGTTCGGGAGAAGCGTTACTCCCTTTGGTATGTAGTCAAGAATATTTGCGACATTGCCTGTTGTCGCGCGGCGGAGCGCCAATGTGATGATCTGCGCGCCCGCGTTTTCGACAGCCGCCTTTATAAGGTCAAGCGAATACTTGCCCGAGCCGAGAATAAATCTCGATGTAAATTCATGATTTCCTAATTTAAATGTATCTGCCATTTTCTATACTTCCTTTTCGTTTGAAATTTTAAAAATATATGTATTGCGGGCGGCATAAATCAACCGCCGCCTACGAAGTTTACAACCTCAAGCTTATCGTTTTCTTTGAGTATGGTTGAAGCATAGCTGTCCTTTTTCAGAATTTCTCCGTTCATTTCAACCGCTATATATGTCGTTTTATAGCCAAGCTCCGTAAGCATTTCGCTTACTGTTCTGCCCTCAAGCCCTTCAAGCTTTTTTCCGCATACCGTAATCATACTTTCACGCCCTTTCCGTAATGGATAAAAAAAGAACCAAAAGAAACCG
>JBJEFT010000231.1:0-7311 GCA_051874315.1 Candidatus Ornithomonoglobus sp. | reverse complement strand
TGGGTGATGATGACCAGAGTATATATAAATTCAGAGGCGCGAATGTAAATAATAATCTTGATTTTGAATCGGATTACGAGAATGCAAAAAAGGTAGCGCTGGAGCAGAATTACCGTTCAACCTCAACTATTCTCAACGCTGCAAACAAGGTTATCGCAAACAATAAAAAGAGGATGGGAAAGAACCTCTGGACAAGCAGGACGGACGGGGAGAAAATTTTTGCCTATACCGCATCAACCGACCGTGATGAGGCGAGATTTATCGCGGAGCAGATAGAAAGAATATATAAGGAAACCGGAAATTATAAATCCTGCGCGATACTTTACCGGACAAACGCGCAGTCGCGCGCGATAGAGGAAGCACTGATGAAGAGCGCGATCCCGTATAAGGTGCTTGCGGGTCTGCGCTTCTATGACCGTAAGGAAATAAAGGATATAACCGCATATCTGAGAGTTATATATAACCCGGATGATGATGTGAGCCTGAAAAGAATAATAAACGAGCCGAAGCGTAAAATCGGAATTACAACCATTGAGAGATTGCAGCAGCACGCGGCGGAAAAGGATACAAGCTGTTACCGGATCATACAGAATATATCAGCATATCCCGACCTCAAGGCGGCGGCTCCGAGGCTTACGGCTTTTGCGGATATTATAAAGCATCTCAGGAAGCTTGCCGGAGAGCTTACAATAGATAAATTTGTAAAGCGTGTTCTGTTTGAAACAGGCTATCAGAAAATGCTGGAGGATGAGGGAACGATCGAGTCGCAGACAAGACTGGAAAATATAGAGGAATTCTGCAATCTCGTAACGCAGTATTATGAGGACCCCGAAACGAGCGGTGAGCTTGGTGAATTTCTTGAATCGGTTACAATCGTTTCCGATATTGACGCCTATGATGAAACCGAGGATTATGTTGTTATGATGACGATACACAGCGCGAAGGGACTGGAATTTCCCGTTGTGTTTCTTACCGGAATGGAGGAAGGACTTTTCCCGGGAACAAAAGCCTTTGTTGACGAGGAGGATATGGAGGAGGAGCGCCGACTTTGCTATGTTGCGATAACAAGAGCAAAGGAAAGGCTTTATGTAACGAAGGCAATGAGCCGTCTTAAGTTCGGCAAAGTAGAGCAGAGTGAGGCTTCAAGATTTTATGATGAAATTCCTGCCGAATATATAGAGGATATGAGCCCTGTGAGAAACAGGGCAAAGCAGAGCATGGAGGATTTCGGCTTCAGTCTTAAAAAGGAGACGGTAAGACCGGAGATATATGAGCAGCAGAAGAATACTCCGACAATGGATATGTCACATTTTGCGGCGGGCGACAGAGTACGGCACAGAAAGTTCGGTGACGGGACTGTGGTTTCCGCTCAGCCATTCGGAAAGGATTCGATTTTACTGATAGATTTTGACACAGCCGGAACAAAGCGCCTTATGGCGGTGTTTGCAAAGCTGGAAAGAATAGAGTAGGGAGGGATATTATGGCACTTGACGCGGTTGCGATCCGCGCGATAACAGAAGAGCTGCGCTGCCTTGAAGGCGGACGGATCGATAAAATTGCTCAGCCGGAGCGTGATGAAATTGTAATACATGTTCGTACCCGAGAGGAACATTATAAGCTGGTGGTTTCGGCAAGCTCGGCGCATCCGAGACTGCATCTGACGGAGGGGTCAAAGAAAAATCCTCAGACTGCGCCGTTGTTCTGTATGCTGCTCAGAAAGCATATCGGCAGCGGCAGGATAGTTTCGGTTGAGCAGTCGGGCTTTGAAAGAATAGTGAAGATTTCCGTTGAAAGCTACGATGAGCTCGGTGACCTCACGACAAAGCAGCTTATAATTGAAATTATGGGAAGGTATTCCAATATAATTCTTATAAACAGCGAAAACAGAATAATAGACGCGATAAAGCATATTGACGAGTCGGTAAGCTCCGTGCGTGAGATTTTGCCGGGAGGGCTTTATGAGGCTCCGCCGGAGCAGGACAAAAAGGCGCTGATTGATTTTGATATGGACAGTATGCTCAGCTTTGACAAGCCTGTTAAGGCTGACAGAGCGCTTATTTCCATGATTGCCGGAATAAGTCCGCTCACTGCGCGGGAGCTTGTTTATTCGGTATTTAAAACCACGGATGTAAACGCGCAGAGTATAAATACCAACAAGGCTGCGGAGCTGAAGCTTGCGGTTCTCAGACTTGCGGAGAAGGTGAGAAGCGGAGACTTCCGCCCATGTATGATAACCGATAAAAATACCGGAAAAATTATTGAATTTTCAGCGACAGATATAAGGCAGTACGAGGCGCTTGCGGAGGTTGAATATTATGACAGCATGAACAGTCTTGTAGATTCATTCTATTACAAGCGGGACATGCACGACAGAATGAGACAGAAAAGCGCCGATGTAATAAAGCTGCTTAATAACAATGCGGAGCGTATAGCAAAGAAAATATCCATTCTGGAAAGAACGATTAAGGATGCGCAGAAGCTTGATCAATACAGAGTATACGGAGATCTCCTGACGGCGAACATATACCGTATTGAGGACGGAATGAAGGAAATAGAGGCAGAAAATTTCTATGAGCCGGGCAGCACGGTAAAAATCGCGCTTGACCCGTCCTTGTCACCGGCAAAGAACGCGCAGCGCTGGTATAAAAAATATAATAAGTCAAAGACCGCGCTGACGGAGGCGTCAAAGCAGCTTGAGACCGCAAGAGCCGATCTTGAATATATAGAAAGCACTCTTGCGATGGCGGAGAATGCCGAGACAGTTGAGGATATAACCGCAATCAGAAATGAGCTTGCGGAGCAGGGGTATATTCAGCGGAAAACAAACGGCAGTAAGAAAAAGAAGGCTGCCGCTTCAAAGCCGATGCACTTTGTATCAAGCGACGGCTTTGATATATATGTCGGAAGAAACAATATGCAGAATGACTATCTGACGCTCAGATATGCCAATAATGCGGACTGGTGGTTCCATACAAAGGATGTACACGGCTCCCATACTGTTATAAAGCTCGGACTTGACAAGAAGGTGCCAAAGCGCACAATACTTGAAGCCGCGCAGCTTGCCGCGTATTACTCAAAGGCGCGGGAGAGCGCGCAGGTCCCCGTTGATTATACGGTGATAAAGAATGTGCATAAGCCTAACGGCGCAAAGCCGGGTATGGTGATATATGACAGCTATAATACAGTGTATGTAAAGCCGTCATTGATCGGTGATAACAATGAAGGAGCTTAAAAGCTGCCGCCTGTGTCCAAGACAGTGCGGAGCTGACAGACTGAACGGAGAACGCGGCTTCTGCGGCGCGGGCAAAGAGGTAAGGATCGCGAGGGCGGCGCTTCACTTCTGGGAGGAGCCTTGTATAAGCGGCAGTTTAGGCTCGGGTACTGTGTTTTTTTCAAACTGTACGATGAAATGCGTATACTGTCAGAATTATGAGGTGAGCACGAATAACCTCGGCTATGCGGTGACAGAGGAAGAGCTTGCGGAAATATTTCTCGGTTTGCAGCGGCAGGGCGCGAACAACATAAACCTTGTTACACCCACGCACTTTGTACCGCAGATAACTGCCGCGCTTGATATTGCCAAGGAGCGCGGAATGACACTTCCGGTCGTGTATAATACGGGCGGTTATGAGCTGCCGGAAACCATAGAAATGCTTTGCGGCTATGTGGACATATATATGCCGGATTTCAAATATTACGATAATAAAACAGCGGCGCAATATTCAAAGGCGCCGGACTATCTTGAACGTGTTACAGCCGCGCTTGACAGTATGCACCGTCAGACCGGGGCGCCTGTACTTAATGAAAACGGTATTATGCAGAGGGGCATGATAATCCGTCACCTTATGCTGCCGGGTAGATTGTCCGATACAGTTCATATAATTAACTATATACATAAGCATTTCGGAGACAATGTGTATTTCAGCCTTATGAGCCAGTATACTCCCATAAGGCATATAAAGGGAATAGAAAAGCTTAACGTCAGGCTTGACGAGCGCGCGTACAGAGCGGCGGTTGATCTGTGCGAACGATTGGGAATGGAGCGGGTATTCATTCAGGACGGGGAAGCGGCAAGCGAAAGCTTTATACCGGAATTTACCGGCGAGAATTAACAATATATTTATTTGTATCCGGTTGACTTTAAAGCATAATTATGCTATTATGTTAGACAAATGGTGATTTAAGATGTATTATTATATAAAAGGAACTCTTGCCGCAAAAGGTGAGAATTATCTTGTAGTTGACGCGGGCGGCGTAGGCTACCTTATTTATACAACGCTTACGGATATTGAGCAGGCAGGCTCTGTAGGCTCAAAGCTTACGATGTATACCTGTCTTAATGTGCGTGAGGACGCAATGGAGCTTTACGGCTTCATAAGCGAGGAGGAAAAGCATATGTATCTTATGCTTACCTCCGTTTCAGGTGTGGGTCCAAAGGCGGGACTTGCAATCCTTTCTATTGCTTCACCGCAGAAAATAGCCGCGGCTATCGTGACAGAGGATACAAAGCTGTTAACAAGAGCGCAGGGCGTAGGTCCAAAGGCGGCAAAGCGCATTATTCTGGAGCTTAAGGAAAAAGTAGACATCAACGAATTAGGCATAGACGGTGATGATGGTGTAATACCTGATGAACCACAAATGCCGCTTATGGATAATAAAGCGGAGGCGATGAGCGCGCTTGTCGTTTTAGGCTACAGTCCGAATGACGCAAAGAGTGCGCTGAGTAAGCTTGACGGGGCTCTTTCCACAGAGGTGCTTATCAAAAAGGCTCTCGCGCAGCTTATGTAAAGGGGTGAGTATGTAAAATGATGGATGAGGAAGAACGCTTTGTAACCGGCGGATTTATCGGGGAGGATGCGGATATCGAGTACGGTCTGCGACCGCATAAGCTTGAGGAATACGTCGGGCAGGCAAAGGCGAAGGATAATCTTGAGGTGTATATACAGGCTGCCCTTGAACGTAAGGAGGCGCTTGACCACGTTCTGCTGTACGGTCCGCCGGGACTGGGCAAAACAACGCTTGCCGGTATCATAGCGAACGAAATGGGCGTAAACATCAGAATAACGAGCGGCCCCGCGATTGAAAAGGCGGGCGACTTGGCGGCTATACTTACAAATCTTTCCGAGCATGATATTCTGTTTATAGACGAGATACACCGTATGTCAAGAACGGTTGAGGAAATTCTGTATCCGGCAATGGAGGACTATTCGCTTGATATTATTATCGGCAAGGGTCCGTCCGCAAAATCGATCAGAATTGATCTGCCGCATTTTACGCTCATAGGCGCAACGACCCGCGCGGGGCTGCTTACGGCGCCGCTGCGCGACCGTTTCGGAGTGATCTGCCGTCTTGAGCTGTATACTCCCGAGGAGCTTACAAGTATTGTTGAGAGAAGCGCCGGTATTCTTGAGGTTGCCATAGACCATGAGGGCGCGGCGGAAATCGCGTCACGCTCAAGGGGAACACCGCGTCTTGCAAACCGTTTTTTAAAGCGTGTACGTGATTTTGCTCAGGTCAGGGCGAACGGCGTTATAACCTATGAGGTTGCCGATATGGCATTGAAGCGTATGGAGGTTGACGAGTTGGGACTTGACGCGATCGACAGCAGAATGATACGCACAATGATAGAAAATTTCGGCGGCGGTCCCGTAGGACTGGATACGCTTGCGGCAACGATCGGCGAGGAACCGAATACAATAGAGGATGTTTATGAGCCGTATCTCTTGCAGCTCGGCTTTATCGCGCGTACTCCGCGCGGAAGAATAGCTACAAAGCAGGCTTATGAGCATTTTGACATTCCCTTTGAGGGATAAAACAAGGAGAGAAAAGTGGAAAGATTAAAACAGTACATAGCGGTATACGCAGCAGCTATAATACTGATGCTGCAGCTGCCTGCTTTTGCCGGAATATATAATCCCGGCATGACAATATGCTATGACGATGCGGAGCATTGGTATACCGGTTCAATTTTTGATTTGTATGTTAACGGCAAAAAAATAGAAGCGGCGGTGGACCCTATTATATTTAATGATCATGCCGTTGTGCCCCTGCGTGAGGTGTTTGAGGCATGCGGAGCAAATGTTGATTATGACGGTGACCAGAAATGTGTTGAGGTCCAATACGGATATACATATATAAGACTGTACATAAATGATAATACAGCCTACATAAACGGTAAGCGCAGCCTTATACCGGACGGCGTGGTTCCGAAGCTTATTTACAAGCCCGGCGGCGAGACAAAAACAATGGTGCCTGTGCGGTTTATAAGCGAGAGTGTGGGAATACAAGTGGATTTCGATGATCAGGAAGGCTGTATATTCGTAAACTCCGGCGCAGCCTCTGCATCGGAAGAAGAAACGAATGGTGCCTTAACAGAGGAGCCTATAGAGCAGATATTAACAGAAATTCCGACAGAAGCGCCTATAGAAGAACCTGTTAATGCTCCCGCCGGCAATGAGGAAGGAACAAGAATTGCTATGGCAGTCCCGCCGACACTGAATATAAATGACAGTCAGGGGAGAATGCCTACTATGATAGGGATAGATGTGAGCGAGCATCAGGGAATAATTGACTGGGAAAGTATGAAAAATGATATTGATTTTGCAATAATACGATGCGGCTACGGAAGTGATTATGAATCGCAGGATGATAAGATGTGGTTTATAAATGTTGAAGAGTGTGAAAGGCTGGGGATTCCGTACGGAGTATATCTGTATTCTTATGCAAATACCCCCGAAAAGGCTCAGAGTGAGGCGCAGCATGCTTTACGGCTTCTCAACGGAAGAAAGGTAAGCCTTCCGGTGTTCTATGATATGGAGGACAATATTCAGGCGGTGCTGACGGCTGGGGAACGCGGTCAGTATGCAAAGCTTTTCTGCGATGCGGTGAGCGCGGCAGGCTATGAGGTCGGAATTTACGCAAATAAGAACTGGTGGACCAATTATCTTACCGATCCCGTGTTTGAAAATCCTTCGTGGTACAGATGGGTTGCGCAGTATGCGGACAGCTGTACATATTCGGGGAACTATGTGATGTGGCAGTATACATCTACAGGAAGCGCCGGAGCAATAACGGGACATCTTGATATGAATCTGTGGTACGGTGATGTAATAACAGCCGGAAAATAAGAGCAAAATGTATAAAGTAAAAGAAGCGATAATAGTAGAGGGAGAATACGACAAAATAAAGCTCTCCGGTTTTATAGACGGACTTATTCTTACCACACACGGCTTTGCGGTGTATTCAAATCCGGACTTTATAAGGACCTTTTCAAGGCTTGCAAATGAAACGGGTATTGTAATTCTGACGGAT
>JBJEFT010000230.1:0-1935 GCA_051874315.1 Candidatus Ornithomonoglobus sp. | reverse complement strand
GACCTTTGCCTCGCCGCCCGATACCGCAACTATCGCAGGACGCGGGATCCGGTTATAGTTTGATGCCATTGAGTAGTTATACGCGCCTGTCGCCAGAACCGCAAGCGTGTCGCCTACCTCTACCGGCGCGAGCATTGTGTCGTTTAAGAGGATGTCGCCGCTCTCACAGCACTTTCCGGCTACGGTTACCTTGTCCGTTGCCGCATCGCCCGCTTTATTGGCAACCACCGCAGCATACTCCGACTCGTAAAGAATGTATCTCGGATTATCGCCCATGCCGCCGTCAACCGAAACATACTTTCTTACGTTCTTTATGTCCTTGATGCCGCCTACAGTGTAAAGCGTGATTCCGGCAGGAGCCACGATTGAGCGTCCCGGCTCCATGAGAATGAACGGAATGTTAAGTCCTCTCTTTGCCGCCGTCGCCTTTACTACCTCAGAAACATGCTTGATGTACTCGTCATACGGTACCGGATCGTCCTTCTCGGTGTACATGATACCGTAGCCGCCGCCGAGGTTGAGCTTCTTTATCTCAAGTCCGAGCTTGTCCTTCAGATCTCCGGCAAAGTTCATCAGCACCTCCGCCGCCTCGCAGAACGGGTCAACATCAAATATGTTTGAACCGATGTGGCAGTGCAGTCCGTCCGGGTTTACGTTCGACATCTTATGAGCTTTCTCGTAAATCTCAAATGCCTCGCCGTTTTCAAGCGCTACTCCGAACTTTGAGTCTATCTGACCTGTGCGGATATAGTTATGGGTATGAGCGTCAATGCCCGGCTTTATTCTGAACATGATGTCCTGAACAACGCCGTGCTTCTTCGCGATCTCATTGAGCTTTTCAAGCTCATATATATTGTCAACTATGATGTGACCGACACCATTAGCAACAGCCATTTCAAGCTCTTCCTCGGTCTTGTTGTTGCCGTGGAAATAAAGCTTATCCATCGGGAAGCCCGCCTTGATCGCGGTGTAAAGCTCGCCGCCGGAAACCACATCGCCGCCGAGCCCTTCCTCCTGCGCTATCTTAAAGGTATATACGGTGCAGAGCGCCTTATTCGCATAAAGCACAAGACCGTTGCCGTCATAATACTTGTCAATAGCCTCCTTATAAATACGGCAGTTCTTCCGCATGAGATCCTCGTCAAGAACATATAACGGGGTCCCGAACTCCTTTGCAAGCTCTACCGTGTCGTTGCTGCCGATTACAAGATGGTTCTTTTCGTTAACCGACAAATCCTCTGAAACAAACATCAATCATCTTCCTTTCTCGGGCTTGCGCCTTTATCTTATATATGCTTTTTGCATTAAGTACGATTAAAATACAGAGTACTTAATACAAGCTATATAGTACCGTCCGAAATCTGTCCTAAATCATCAAACGCGTACTGCTCTGACAGCTTTTTCTTTTTCTTTCGGTGTATTTCCGGCTTTGCGCCGTTTTTAATACAGTCCTCCGTGACCACAACCTTCTCAATCGTATCATCTGACGGTGTGTCAAACATAATATCGGTCATGGATTCCTCTATTATAGCGCGCAGACCTCTCGCGCCTGTGTTCCGCTCTATCGCTTTATCAGCGATAGCCTCAATCGCCTCCGTGGTAAATTCAAGCTCTACCTCATCAAACCCGAGAAGCGCCTTATACTGCTTTATAAGAGCGTTCTTCGGCTTGGTAAGGATAGTGATAAGCGCGTCACGGTCCAGCTTGTCAAGCGCGGCAAACACCGGCAGTCGTCCGATGAACTCCGGAATAAGTCCGAATTTCAAGAGGTCCTGCGGCGTTATCATCTTTATAAGCTCCGATATATCCGCTTCCTTCTTGCTCTCTATTTTTGCGCCGAAGCCGAGCGCCTTTGTGCCTGTTCTCGCGTTTACGATCTTATCGATTCCGTCAAACGCGCCGCCGCATATAAACAGGATATTTGTCGTGTCAATC
>JBJEFT010000229.1:0-1936 GCA_051874315.1 Candidatus Ornithomonoglobus sp. | reverse complement strand
ACACCCGCAAAGGCTATGGAATACGCGGCAAGGGCTGAGGAAAACGGCATTGAGATTATTATCTGCGCGGCAGGCATGGCGGCGCATCTCGGCGGAGTCGTTGCGGCAAACACAACGCTTCCGGTAATCGGTATTCCTATTGAATCAACCTTTAACGGCATGGACGCGCTCCTTGCAACCGTTCAGATGCCGCCCGGAATCCCGGTTGCAACCGTAGGACTTAACAACGGCACAAACGCCGGAATATTAGCAGCTGAAATTCTGTCATTAAAATATGAATACTTAAAACCGCTGCTCAGAGAAGCGCGTCAGAAGATGGCAGACGGAGTCGCAAAGAAGGATGCAGCAATAAAGGAAAAGGCAGCGGCGCTGTAATATAAATTATAAGGAGAGTAAAACAATGGCAACAGATGCATATAAGGCAGCCGGTGTAAACGTAGAGGCCGGCTATGAATCAGTAAAGCTTATAAAGGACGATGTTAAGAGAACAGCAATTGAGGGCGTTCTCGGCGGAATAGGCGGCTTCGGCGGTCTTTTCGAGATCGGCAAGGGCTATAATAACCCGGTTCTCGTTTCGGGTACGGACGGTGTCGGCACAAAGCTCAAGATTGCTTTTCTTCTCGACAAGCATGACACTATCGGTCAGGACTGCGTTGCAATGTGTGTAAACGACGTTGCATGCTCAGGCGCAAAGCCGATATTCTTCCTTGACTACCTCGCTGTAGGCAAGAATGTTCCTACAAGAATTGCAGAAATCGTTAAGGGCGTTGCGGACGGCTGTGTTCTCGCAGGCTGCGCGCTTGTTGGCGGCGAAACAGCGGAGATGCCTGGCTTCTACCCCGAGGACGAATACGACCTTGCGGGCTTCAGTGTAGGTATTGTAGACAAGGACAAGATCACAGACGGCGACAAGGCAAAGGCGGGCGACAAGCTCATAGGTATCGCGTCAAGCGGTATCCATTCAAACGGCTACTCACTTGTCAGAAAGCTTTTTGACCTTAACGGTGAAAACGCGAAGGCTAATCTTTCAGAATACAGTGAAAAGCTCGGCAAGACTGTCGGCGAGGCTCTCTTAACACCGACAAGAATTTACGTTAAGCCGCTCTTAAAGCTTATTGATGAGGTCGGTATTAATACTGTTTCACATATCACAGGCGGCGGCTTTGTTGAAAATGTTCCGAGAATGCTCCCCGACGGCTTAAAGGCTGTTATACATAAGGGCACATGGGAGGTTCTTCCGATATTTGATGTATTGCAGGAAAAGGGCAATATCCCGGAAGCGGATATGTACAACACCTTTAACATGGGTATCGGTATGATCGTCGCTGTTAACGCAGACAAGGCGGAGGCTGCGGTCAAGTGCCTTGAAGAAGCTGGCGAAAAAGCTTCAATTATCGGTGAACTGGTTGAAGGCGAAAAGGGCGTCGAAATAATATGAAGAATATAGGAGTTCTTATTTCCGGCGGCGGCACAAATCTACAGGCGCTTATTGATAAGCAGGGCAGCGTTATAAAGAGCGGCAGAATTGTGTGCGTATGCTCCAACAGCGCGGGCGCATACGGTCTGGAGCGCGCAAAAAAAGCGGGTATACCTACGAAGGTTATCCGCAAAAACGCCGACTGCGGTGGTGATATTATTGAGTTTAACCGTCAGATATGCGAGTATATGAAAAAAATGCAGGTTGACGTTATCGTCCTTGCCGGATTTCTCGCGATCCTCGGCGGTGATTTACTCACAGAGTATGCGGACAGAATTATCAATATTCACCCATCACTTATCCCCTCCTTCTGCGGCGACGGCTTCTACGGTCTTAAGGTGCATGAGGTGGCGCTGAGCTACGGCGTGAAGGTAACGGGCGCAACGGCGCATCTTGTAAACGAGATCACCGACGGCGGCAGAATATTATTGCAGAAAGCGGTATACATAGAGGACGGCG
>JBJEFT010000228.1:0-7381 GCA_051874315.1 Candidatus Ornithomonoglobus sp. | reverse complement strand
CCGGATTTTCGTTTCCCTGACGTATTATTCGTCCGGAACGCTGCTGTAAATCCGCTGAACAGATTTCACGGTGCATAGGGACAATTAATTTGAGCAAAAAAAGCTATATATCAACGAGTTTCTTCGGCTGATATATAGCGTTTCTTATGTCAATTCATCTTCAACGAATCCGGCTGTTCAAATATAAATATTAATTTTATTCGGTTTTCTATAATTTTATTCATTATTCGGATATATAACATAATGCGGCTGTAACAGCGGTTTCATTTCTGAAAGGCTGTTCCACACCATTATTTTATATTCCGGTGTTATCGGAGCATCCGCAGCGAGTGTAATACTGCTGTTTTCTGCTATTTGGGCTTCCTCTGAAACAGATATATTTTTCATTACATCATCTTCATAGCTTGCCACTATAAGCACGGCATTTTTCTCTTCTTCTGTGTTATTTATAATTGTCACATTGACTTTTCCAGCTTCAATTACAGGTTCTAAAATTTCAAATTTCTTTTCCGGTGTCGGCTGTTCCGCCCCGGTATACTGATAAGAAACGGCAGAAATTATGCTTCCGTATTGATATGTATAAATAATATATGCGTGCCCTGCCGTCATATTTATTGTTCTCACCACATCATTTGTTGATAATATATCCGATCCGGCAATCTCATGACTACCCTTGCTGTATTCCGATAAATCAATACCTGATGTATCTGCATTCATTCCCAGATCCGCATAATATATTCTGTCCTTCCTGTTACTTCCTGCATCGGTAAACGCTATTGTAAGATTTAATGTGCCGTCATATTTCGGCTCAACAAGCAGATAACGTTTTGTATCATTCAGATTTGTCTGACCGGTTGTGCTTGGTTCCCTTACGGACGCTGCACTGAATGATATGCCGCCATACATTGAATCTCCGCTCCCAAGACTTACTGTAAGATTCACATAATCATTTATATCAGAATAAATGGTCCCTGCCGCCGATGCCGTGTCCGCTTCGCCGATTGTCCATGTATAGATACAGTTTTCTGTGTCAACAGAACCCGAAATGCCCTCAGGCAGTTCTTCCCTATTTATTTCCGTAAAGGTTCCCGGTTCACCTATTTCCAGCTTATCAAATCTTCCCGCGCCATACTGTTTCCTGACTGCAGCAACAAGCTTTACAGTATCACCCTGCTGTATTGAAATGTCTTTTGAGATATGATTAGTAAGCGTTTTTTCGTCAGGACTGCCACTGCCACGGTTTGTGTCAGCATCCCATGTATCGATCTGTGTATCATTGATATACAGCGTATATGTATCGACTCCATCATTTTCATCAAAGTATGTCACACAAATATCCTTTGTGCCGCTTTCACCCATATATACCGCTTTTGCTGCTGCAAGTGTTCCTACAGCTGAACCATTGATTTTAACAAGTGTGCCGCAGCTTGCAGCGGAATTGGATTCGGATACAAAATTGTCCAGATTCATGCGCTCGGCTTCTATAGTATCTGTAAACTCAGGTACAATATTCGCAATGTTTTCTCCGTTTACCGTAAAAGACGCATCAGCAGCCGCATAAAGCGGTATGTAACCATTAGTCTGTAACACATTATTAAAGGATATATCGCGGCAGTATTTCATTGATATATTCTGTGTAACATTATTTTCTGTTCCCAATATAATGTCATCAAAGACAATGTTTTTCACATAGTAATCATCGCCTTTATCCCCATAAGTAAATCCTTCGATTTCAACTGATGTACTAAGCCATGTATGGTCGTAGCCATTGTAACCGAGAATGTTCAGATTCTTAAATGTCATATCGCTGAATATCGGACTTGTATCAGCAGCTTCACCGTCCGCATTGTATGTTACGGAATGGATCAGAACACGGTCAACTGTGCTGTCCTGTACATGGAAATCCCTTATATATCCTCCGCGTTCCTTGTTTGCTTTAAGCTCTATACCGTAGCGTGTATTTGAAAAAACACAATCACGCACATATACTCCGGCAACACCGCCTGACATCTCACTTCCGACCGCCAGACCGAGTCCGCCGTCGCTTCGGCAGCCAAGTATCTTTATGTTTTCCGATGGTCTTGCAATCGCATTTCCCTCGGGATTTTTACCGGATTTAATCGCAACACAGTCGTCACCGGTATTGAAATCACAGTCGAAAATTGTGCAGTTCGTTGATGAATCGGGATCCCATCCGTCACCGTTTCTATAACCGCTTGTATTAAAGGTTACGCCGTTTGTTGTCACGTTGTCGCTGTAAATCATGTGGATCGTCCACATAGGCGGATTTGCAACAGTAACGCCCTTGATATAAATATTCTGCGAATTGCTGACGTTTATAAGACGTCCTCTTATTCTGCTCCGAATGTTATTCTCACTCGTTTCTGAATTTTCAATATCATAAAATATATCCGTCGATTCCCCCTCATCTATTGCAAGAGCCGTAGCGTTTCCGCTGATAGGCTCATAGCTGCCTCTGTAGGTATCGCCTGTGATTGTACCTGTTCCGCAGATTTTCACATTTTCGCACACAAAATCCGTATCGTTTGAATAATCCGTACTTTCCTCCAAATAGCCTATATTTATAAGGCTGCGGTAGCAATATTGCTCCCATCCCTCGCTTCGGCTCCATATAAGTCTTTTGGGAGCTTCTTCGGTATAAACAACGCCCATTGCACAGCCGCCGCTGCTGACTTCGTTTTCATCGATCTTCTTTTCAAAATCAGCCGCACTTTTACTGCTCTGCAATGTGCCGTTGACCTCAAGCGTCATATTGCTTTTAAGGTCTAATGCGCCTGTGATAAACGTATGTCCTTCAGGGATCAGCACAATGTCATTTTCTTCGCAATCATCAATAGCCTTCTGAATAGCTGAGGTATCTGATGTGCTGCCGTCACCCGCTGCATTATAAGGCTCATCCATAACATTGCGGACAATGCCTTTTACGTCAGTTTTTGCAGTTACCGCATTTGACGTTTCCGATTCATTGCCGGCCGCCACTGATTTTACAAGAAAAGTGTATTCCGTATCCGGCTCTAAATTTTCTGCGGTATAATATGTTTCGTTATCTGCGGTAACTGCCGCCAACTCACCGTTCATATACACATTATATCCGGTAATTCCCTTATAATCCTCAGGCTTATCCCAAATTATCGAGATACTTGAATAAGTTGTCGCCGAACTCGGGACTGCTACATTTACAGGTTCGGACGGAGCAATACTGTCCGCGGCAAATGCCGGCTGCACTGAAGCGTTTAATAGCGCTGACAATAATATCAGACAAAAAAATCGTTTTGACATTGTAACTCTCTCCTTTATATATACTATATAGCATTATTCGGATATATAACAAACACGGTTTACTGTTGCCGAACGTGTTTTTGTTATTATATAATACGTTGTACCTGCGCTGCATTTAAGAGATAAGGTTGCTGTCGATGTGCTCGTTGTACTGCTTTGGTCCGCCTTTAAAGACGCCACATCAAGGGAGTCTGAAATTCCCCAGCGCCCGCCGCTTGAATTCAGCTTGCCGGTTACTTCAAGAGTTCCGTCAGTAACCGGAGTATAGGCTATGTATCTCGGACTGTCGCCTGATGATGCGCCGCCGCGCCAATATACGCCCGCAGTTGTTATCTTGTCATGGTCACTGTCTGCGCCGTTATCGGCGATTGCGATTGTCAGCCCGTCATACTCCTCCGTAAATCCGCTTTCCGTAGTCTTTACCTCGGTTGTGTACTCTTTAAAGTCCCATACCTTGGCGTAGCTTATTGTGTATTCAACCACCGCTTCGCCGTTGGCGGATGTAACCGTAAGCACAGTTGCATCCTCGTTCAGCTCCATACCGAGCTCCGCGCCCGGCACATAGCTTTCAAGCTCCGCAAGTATCTCATCAGCTGTTGTTCCGATCGCCGTAATAATTGTAAACGTATCATTATTCACGGATGAAATATGCCCGGCGCCTTCCGCAGCCTTAAGCATCGTATTGGTATCGCTGTCACTGTAAAGGAAATGGATATCCGTTGTTCCTGTGCCAAGCGTCCAGCGTGACTGCTGTACGTCCCATATATCAATGTTTCTGCCGTAGCTTATCGTTCCCGAGCCGGTGCAGCCGCGCAGCGTAACATTCTCGATATAGGTTTCGGGTCTGCCGTTGGTTGCCTTTAAGCCCTCCATGACAAATGACGGATTACAGTTTTCAAATGTGAGATAGCTGTATGTAGGAGGATCATCAGCCGGGTTATTCTCACTCGTCGCATAGTTTGCGGCTATGTCGATCCTCTTTGTGCTGTCTATATCACGCACAGCAATATCATATGTGTCGCCCCCGCGAGGCCAGTAGGTCTTAAACCATACACTGTGTGAAAGCATAATATTCTTTACCGTCAGATTCTGCAAAATCGCATCATGCACACCTGATGCATTTTCGCTTCCGAATGCGAATGCGCCCTTGGAGCCGTCTGAAATACAATCTGTAATTCTCAGATAAGCAGTCGGCTTGTCGAGGTCATTACCTTCCTTATTGCGTCCTGTCTTAACCGCGACACCGTCATCGCCCGTGCAGAAGTTTATATTGAAGATATTAACATTAACACTTGAATCGGGGTCAATACCGTCACCGTTCAAGATACATATATCGTCAGCCGCACCGGTCATTCCGTCTCCCTTTGAAACTATCGGGATCGCGTCAAAGGTCATGTTTCGGCTGTATATGGGGTGTATCGTCCATGACGGACCATATGCGATCATAACATCCTTCATATAAATTCCGTCACAATTATGTATGGTTATGAGCCTTCCCCGTATTGTCTGATCCATTGCGGGAGTCATCGGCTCAGGCTGTCCGCCGTCGCCCGTTTTCTGGTTCAGGCCCTCATTATAACCGAGAGTAAAGCCGTTTCCGTTGATCTGTCCCTTGCCGCAGATCGTTATGTTCTCCGTATTATACGGGCCCGTGTGCGAATTCTCGCCCTCGTCATAGGTGCCCGCGTTTATAAGCGAGGCGTGCGGATAATGATTTTCAGGCAGACTGCTTGTCGTATTTGCCCATTCCTCCGCAGTCTGATAAAGCTTTCTCCAGCCCTCCCAGCGCGTTACTATGAATGGATAATCCTTATCGTAGGCGCTGCCTAAAAGAATACCGTCCACCTTGAATGTCATATTGCTCTTCAGGAATAATGCGCCCGAATAGAATACATATCCCTCCGGCAGCAGGACCGTTCCGTTTTCCGGACAAGCATCAATTGCTTTCTGTATTGCATAGGTATCTGTAACTCTGCCGTTTCCGACTGCGCCGTAATCGAGTACATTTATAACCTCGGACCGCGGCTTTGTGCGGACGGCTATACAGTCCTGCGCAAGGACTCTTCCGCCGGCGTCAACAGCCTTAACATCAATACTGTAATCGGTATCGGCAGCAAGCTTCTTTATTGTATAGCCCTCTGTCGTTACGCTGTCCGTTTTTACACCGTTCACATAGACCTCATAGTCTGCAAGCTCTGCAGTGTCAAGACCCGATGCGCGGCTCCAGAGAATATTAACACTGTCCTCCGTAATTCCCTCCTCCGGCGCGTGAACCCAGCGAAGGTATGAGCTGCTGTCCTTGACGGTAAGCTCAAATTCCGCGGTTACGCCGCCGAGAGCTTCAACCTCATCAGCCGTTACCGTCCTCGCCTTTTCAAGTAACTTTGCCGAATCAGCATCAACACCGTCAATGGCTACGGCATAAATTTTTACCGTTCCTGCTCCCCAGCCCATAACCGTTCCTTCGTTATTGACTGTCGCAATACTCCTGTCTGCGCTTATCCATGCAAGCTCCTTATTATTTGCATTTGCCGTGACTTCGGCTTTAAGCTCGGTGTACTCGTCAAGATCTATTTCGTTTTTGCCGCTGATTCTGATTTCCGAAACCTTCACCGCTCCGTTTGTTACGGTTACGGTACATTCAGCTGTTTTACCGTCACATTCCGCCGTAATTACAGCTGTTCCTGCTGTGATCCCATCTATATCTGCTTTGCACAGGCCATAGATCGTTCTGCCGTCTGCGGTTACCCTTGCAACGCTCTCATTGCTGCTCGACCATACAACCTCTTTATCTATAAGGTTCGCCGGAAGAATCGCTGCTGTCAGTTCCGCTGTGGTGCCGTTTGCTATGCTGATCTCGCTTTTATTTACAGCGACACTCTGAACCGACGCTTCCGCATCGGCTACGCTTACATTGAATACCTTTGTTTCACCGCCGTTCTTTGCGGTTGCATAGATTTTTACCGTGTCATCCTCATACTTTACTCTGCCGTTTTCAAACACCACCTGTCCGTCAGTGCCGACTGCGGGGCGTTTGCTGTTTGAATATGCGGTTACAACACCGGTCTCATCTACATCCGCAATATACGAATTGTCCGAGGTCCAGATAATATCGCCTTCGCCTGCATAAAGCTGCGTGCTTTCTCCTGTCCTCATTCCGACAGTATTCTCCGGGCCGCTTATCGTCTCGGCCGTAATATTATCAGAAACAGTAACTGTCATGGCTCCGGTTCTGCCGACATCTGCTGAGACCGCTGTGATCACAGCTGTGCCGGCTGTCTTTGCTGTTACAACACCGTTCTCTACTGCCGCAACGCTTTCATCCGATGATGACCATATAAGCGACTTGTTGAGCACACCGTTATCATATACCTCCTTAGGATAGATAATCGGTATCAGCTCTGCCGATGAACCAACAGCAAGCTTTAATTCATCCGCATTGAATTCGATTCTCTGCACTGTAAGTCTTGTTACATTATCAATTACGGTAATATCACAGGCTTTTGTGTCCCCATTCGGAAGTGAAGCAAAAATCCTTGTTACACCTGTTGTACGTCCCTGTACCTTTCCGGCAGCTGATACAGTCGCGATCGACGGATCCGCCGATGACCATGTGATGTCGGACGCGGTATATTCACTCCCGCTGCCTACTGCCGCACTGAGTGTTACCGTGCTGCCGCGGGTTTCCCAGTCAGAGAAGTCAGTCTTGCTTGCATTGCCCACAACAAGCGGATAATTATTATAATTCAGCGTGATTGCCGATACCGCCGGATTGTTTTCACTGATAATCCCCTCTGTGATCGGCTTCATACCTTCTAATGAATCCCAGAGCATGAATTTAACCGCCGATTCCTCATTCGGAATATCTATTGTAAGCTGCGCCGTATTATCCTTTACCTCTGCAGTCCTTAACTCATGGAGCGTATTGTCATCATTATATGCTGCGGCAATAACCGTTGTACCGTCCGTGGTACTCACCTGTAAATTATAGTCCACTCTTGTGCCGGACTGTGACTTCGACGTTATCTTCATCAGCTCACCCGGTACATTCATCGCATAGTCAAAGGCATAGCCGTTATTA
>JBJEFT010000227.1:0-7387 GCA_051874315.1 Candidatus Ornithomonoglobus sp. | reverse complement strand
TCTCATTTAACATTCCTCTCTCTTTACAAAATATAAAATAATTTTATCACAAAGCGTATATTTTGTCAACAAAAGTCGGAAAATAGGCAAAATATCCAGCAAATTTATTCATAAACTTGTAATTCGGATTTCCTTGTGCTATAATATCATTAATATTTACACGAAAGAGAGATACATATGAAGCTTACAAAAATATCCGAGGGTGATCACTCCACTCTTCTCGGCATGAACGGCGGAATGGTGGAAAGTCCCGACGGCAGCCTTCTGGTTTATGCCCGCAAGGCGGATATAAACCGGGCGGAAACGGAAATTATGATATGTGACAGGGAGCTTAATAATCACCGAAAGGTGTTTACCGTCCAATGTATGAACCATAACGGTCCCTCAGCGACCTTTTTAAACGGTCACGAAATAGTTTTCCGTGACGGAGGCGGCGGACTTCCGCAGTTCCGTATACTTGATATAAACACATTGAAGGTGCGTCACCGCATATTTGCCAAGGAAAGCCACTGCGGAGAAAACGGAAAGTATCCGTTTTCCGTTTCAAAGGAATTTCTTGACCGCAACCCCGGTTACCCCCAAATCAACGAATGCGGCATATACATACTTGATCTCAAAACAGACAAAATCGAGCTTGCGGTCACCGAGGAGGAAATAAAGGAAATGGTGCGGAGCCGTGGACTTACCGCGACAAACCGTGTCGGCGAGGTCAGCCACGTTCAGCTTAACCCTGCGGCAACTTCGGTTATGATGAGGCTCGGAGTCCCGGAATGTCCCGTTTTCGGTGCTCTCGGATGTATCGACCTTGACACACACAAATCACATCTTATCCCCGACAAGCCTGTTCATCAGCTTTGGTATGATGATGAAACATACATGGCGACACGTCAGTTTTACAGAAACGGCATAATTGAAATGGAGAGCAGCTATATAGCAAGGTTTTCAAAGGACGGAGAGGAGCTTGAGATCCTCGGCGGCATAGCAAACCACATAGACGGCAGTCACGACAGAGCGCTTTTTGCGGGTGATCGCTGCTATCCTGGATATTCAACGGATATAGGACTTTACGAAAATGGGAATAAAAATCCGCTGTATGTGTTTGAAATACCGCATTTTGAAGAAATCGTATGGGATAAGAAGGTTCATCCGAATCCGTCATTTTCGCGCGACGGAAAGCGCTTGTATTTCAACCGTCCGTGCAGCAACAACAAAACAGAGGCGGTTTTTGCCGATATTTCTGAATTTTATAAATAAGAGATGACAAGTGAAATGAAAATTATTGCGCATATAAAGAGCGACTTCCCCGAAAAATTCGGTATTCCGCGCCAGAGCGGTCTTGCGGACACACAGGCTCTTATTATATTTGAGCCGGAATACCGCGTTAAGGATGCCGTAAGAGGACTTGAAGGCTTTTCCCACATATGGCTGCTATGGAAATTTTCCGAGTCTGTGAGGGAAAACTGGTCGCCGCTCGTACATCCGCCGCGTCTCGGAGGAAATACGCAGATGGGCGTTTTTGCAACGCGCTCCCCATTCAGACCGAATCCTATCGGGCTTTCCTCTGTAAGACTTGACAGGATTGAATACAGCCCGGCGCTCGGTCCTGTTCTCCACATAAACGGAGCGGATTTAAAGGACGGGACACCGATATATGACATAAAGCCGTATCTCCCCTACACCGACAGTCATGCCGATGCCGCAGGCGGCTTTGCGGACAGCTTCACAGACTATTGTCTTGAGGTTGTATTCCCCCAGGAGCTTATAAAAGAAATCCCCGAAAGCAAGCGCCGCGCTGCAATACAGGTACTTGAGCAGGATCCCCGCCCGTCATATCAGAACGACCCGGAAAGAATTTACGGCACCGCCTTTGCCGGAAAAAATATCCGTTTCCGTGTTGCGGACAATGTACTCACAGTCTGTGGTGTTGAGGATTACGAAGATTATCTAAAGCAAAGGCATATGCCATCTGAGAAAAGAAATATCTTATGAATAGCTGAACGATCCGCTTTTGTCTATATGCTTTTTCATAAAATATTTACTTTACTGTTTTATTTCATATCATCTTTCGGGAGCTGTTTTTATTGTATGGAATATTATTTTTTTCTGATAAACGCGGCTGCAACAAGAACTATTGTTCCGATAAGAACTATTGTTCCGCCGGGGCGCATATCGAGGTAATATGACGCGAAAAGTCCGGCTATCGTAAATATTTCCGCAAATACGATTGACCATATAAGCGTCTGCTTGTAGCTTTTTGAGATAAGCATCGCCGCCGCGGTCGGGATAACAAGCATTGATGAGATCATCAGCGCTCCGACAATTCGGGAGGCGACAGAAACCGTGACGGCGGTAAGCAGCATGAGAATGAAATTTATCGCTTTTACCGGTATTCCGCACAGTCCCGCGGCTTCCTCGTCAAAGGTTATAGCGTATATTTCCTTGTAAAGCGCCATTGTCACAATGACAACGAGTGCGGAGAGCGCAAGCGTCATTATCAGATCGAAATCCGATACCGCTACAATGGAGCCGAACATGAAGCTGTTTATGCTTGCCGAGCCGTTTTCAATAAAGCCCGAAAGAACGGCTGTAAGTCCTATTCCGGCGGACATTATGACAACGGTCGCGATTTCCGAATATGTACCGAATTTTTTCCGCAGTCCCTCAATGCTGAGAACCGCGGCTATTGAGAACAGGACGGCGCCGATTACCGGGTTTATGCCTATAAGCAGTCCGAAAGCGATACCGCCCAGAGCCGAATGTGACGCCGCGTCACCGATTGCGGAAAAGCGCTTGAGAACGATCGGCAGACCGATGCACGGCGCACTTACGGCAATCATTACCGCCGCGAGGAAGGCCCTTATCATAAAGCTGTGTGAAAAAATATTATCCATGATGATGCACCCTCTTTCCGGCGAGTATATCAGAAATCCTCTCAAGGGATAAATCCGCAGTGCTTACAAATTCCTCATAGCCGTGCTCACAGAAGATGAGCAGCTTGTTAGCGGCATTGAGCAGAGTCGGCGTGTCATGGTTTGTCATTATGATTGTCATGCCGTCATTATTGAGCTTTTCAATAATCTCCATGATCTCACGGACGGACGCGGCGTCAATTCCGACTGTCGGTTCGTCCATCAGTAAAAGCTCCGGCTTTGAAACAAGCGCGCGGGCTATAAACACCCTCTGCTGCTGACCACCCGAAAGCGAGCCGACAAGCTTGTTTTTGTATTCCGTCATTCCGACAAGCGAAAGCGCCTCGTCAACCTTTTTTTCATCGTCCCTGGTGTACCGCCGGAAAAGTCCCTTTAACGGAAAAAGATTGGCGCGGACGACCTCGCGCACAGTGGCGGGAAAGTCGGAGTTAAACGAATTTGCCTTCTGGGAAACATAGCCTACGCGGCTGCGCACCTTGGAAAGCTCCGTGCCGAACAGCTCAATACTGCCGCTGTCCTGCTTTAAAAGTCCCAAAATCAGCTTTATAAGCGTTGACTTGCCCGCGCCGTTGGCGCCTATAATACCGAGAAAATCGCCCTTTTGCAGCGTGAAGCTTACATTCTTCAGAACCGCCTGATCCGGGTATTCAAAGGTCAGGTTTTCGACCTTGATTATTTCTTTTGCCATATTCTGTTACCTCTTATCCGAGAGCTTTTTTCAGAGCCTCGAGGTTGTTATACATTACCGTGAAATAGTCCTCATCATTGAGATTGCCCTCAAACGGGTCAAGAGAGAGCAGCTCACAGCCGGTATCCGCCGCGACCGTTTCAACAATAGAGCTTGTGCCGAGTGGCTCGGTGAAGATATAGCGGATATTATTATCGGTGATATAGCTCTCAATCTCCGCTATTCTCTTAGGTGTCGGGTCCTCCTCGTTATCCTTGCCGTTTATCGGGTACTGTGTCAGAGAGAATGCGTCGCACAGGCTCTGATAAGCGTCGTGGGAAACGACAATGCTGTCTGAGGAAAGTCCGGTCAGCGCCTCGGTATAGTCTGCAATCAGCTTGTCTACCTTGTCGCGCGTGGTGTTAAGCCTTTCGAGATAGTATTCTGTATTGTCGGGGTCGGCTGTGATAAAGGCGTTTGCGATATTTGTCATTTCAAGCGCGGCATTTTCGGGATTAAGCCATACATGAGGATCGGTGAGGTCAGCGCCTTCAATATCCGATGCTTTAATTATAACAACATCCGTTCCTTTAAGCGTGTCTGCAACGGTATCGGTCCATGCTTCTATGCCCATGCCGTTATAAATAAAGACATCCGCTTTTGTGAGCTTTGCCATATCCTGCGCCGTAGGCTCAAAGTCGTGCGGCTCCGAGCCGGGAGGACACATATTGTATACATCGACCATATCGCCGCCTAGCTGGCGCGCAAAGTCATACATGGCATAGAATGATGTATAAACCTGTAATTTGTCGCTTTGCGTATCGGCTTCCGTATTTGGGCTTGAGCCGCAGGCGGCAAGTGTCAGCGTCAGCGCCGCGGCAGTGAATAATGATATTGTTTTCTTCATATAATCTCCTTAATTTTTAATTTATTTTGCGTCGTACCAGCTTTTGCCGGACGCAGCCTCCGCGATAAGCGGAACATCAAGCTTTACCGCGTTTTCCATTTCATAGGTGAGAAGCTCCTTTACCTTTTCCACCTCATCAAGCGGCGTTTCTATAATAAGCTCATCGTGAACCTGCAAAATCATTTTTGCCTTTAAGCCCTCCGCTTCAAGCCTGTTATAAACTCTGACCATCGCAAGCTTTATAATATCGGCGGCCGTACCCTGAACAGGCGTGTTCATCGCTGCGCGCTCTCCGAAGCTGCGGAGGTTTGCGTTGGACGAGTTAAGCTCCGGAATGTAGCGTATACGGTTCATCATGGTTTTTACATAGCCGGTATTGTGAGCGTCACGCTTTGTCTTTTCCATAAATTCATGAACGCCGCGGTACTTTGTGAAATAGTCGTCCATGTATTTCTTCGCCTGCTTAAAGGAAATGCCGAGGTCCTGCGAAAGCGAGTATTCGCCCATGCCGTAGATAATGCCGAAATTGATTGCCTTGGCTGATGAGCGCTGCTCCTTTGTAAGCTTTTCAATCGGAACTCCGAGAACCTGCGATGCCGTGACCGCGTGAATATCCATGCCGTTTTTAAACGCGTTTATCATGTTTTCGTCCTTTGAAAGGTGGGCGAGAACTCTCAGCTCGATCTGTGAGTAGTCCGCGTCAACAAGAACGCAGCCCTCCTTTGCGGCAAACATCTTCCGTATTTCACGTCCGAGAGCGGTACGAGTGGGGATGTTCTGCATATTCGGGTCCGACGAGCTTAAACGTCCCGTAACCGTTCCCGTCTGGTGGAATACCGAATGTATTCTGCCTGTTTCAGAGTTTACGAGGTTTCCGAGACTGTCGCAGTAGGTGGATTTAAGCTTCTGATAGGTCCTGTATTCGAGAACATCGGCGACAACAGGCACGCCGCTGAGCTTTTCAAGTATATCCGCCTTTGTAGACCAGCCGCTTTTTGTCTTTTTGCCGTGCGGCAGACCGAGCTTTTCAAAGAGTATCGCGCCCAGCTGCTTTGGTGAGTTTATGTTAAAGGTTTCACCGGCTGCTTCATATATGCGCTTTTCAAGCTCCGCTATCCTTACCGAAAGCATATCTCCGAAGTCCCTGAGCGCCTGCGTGTCAAGTGTGATGCCGAGCCGCTGCATGGACGCGAGAACCCTGATAAGCGGCATTTCGACCTCATAGAACAGCTCATGCTGTCCGTTGTCCTCTATCAGAGCGCTGAGCTTTTTCTGCAGCGCGTAAATGATAAGCGCGTATCTGCCCGCTGTGTCAGAGGGCTTTTCATCATCAAAGAGTGATAGCTGCGCGTTTTCCTCAGCTTCGACATACACGCCGAGATACTGAGCGGCAAGCGAATCTATATCGAGAGCTTTTGACGGGTCGCACAGATATGCCGCGATCGCGCAGTCAAAGGCGCAGCCCTTAAACTCCGCTTTTCCGTCAAGTGCGATAAGGACGTCCTTGACCGATACTGAATATTTTGTTATGCTCTCATCGGATAGTATGGGGGAGAGCGCCGCGATAAGCGTGTCCCCGGAAAGCTCCGGCGCGGAGCAGAAGGCCTTTTCGGAATCTGCCGCCGCCGCTGAAGCTATTATTCCGTCCTTTAATTCAAAGTATACCGCGATTTCGCTGCCAAGCGATGAAACCGCCTTTGCAAGCTCCCCGCCGTCCGAGATACACTGAACGGTTCTGCCGTTAAAGAAGTCCGCGTCAGTATCAGCTCCCTCAGGCGGGGGAGTGAGCTCCATTTTCTTTATAACGCTTTTCAGGCCCAGACGGTTAAGATTTGTGTAAAGCTCCGGCTTATAATCCGGCGCTCCGGAATTGTATGCTCCGCTGTTAAAATCAATATCTATAGGGACATTGACGTCGATCTTAGCAAGCTTTTTGCTCAGGAATGCGTTGTCCTTATCGGCAAGCAGCTTTTCCTTTATTTTTGCAGAGACATTCGCCTCGTCTATATGCTCATACATATTCTCAATAGTCGAAAACTGCGCGATGAGCTTTGAAGCGGTCTTTTCTCCGATACCCGCAACACCCGGGATATTGTCCGACTTATCGCCCATAAGCGCTTTCATGTCAACAAATTCTGCAGGGACAACGCCGTATTTTTCCTTTACCGCCGCCTCGTTATAGAGGTCAGTCACGCTCTGACCCATCTTTGTTGACGCGAGCACCACCGTTGTTCCGTTGTCCGCAAGCTGGAGATCGTCGCGGTCGCCTGTGGCGATATAGCATTCAATACCCTTTTCACCGCATACGCGCGAAACCGTACCTATAATATCATCCGCCTCATAGCCCTCAAGCTGGAGGATAGGTATATTCATATCGGAAAGAATACTCTTCATGACCGGCATCTGCGCCGCAAGCTCATCGGGCATAGCGTGGCGGTTAGCCTTGTAGCCTTCATACATTTTATGACGGAAGGTGGGCGCTTTAAGGTCAAATGCGGCGAGAATATACTGCGGCTTATAATCATTTATAAGCTTCATAAGAATATTGAGGAAGCCGTATACCGCATTGGTAGGCGTGCCGTCCGGCGCGGAAAGCGCGCGTATTCCGTAAAAGGCTCTGTTTATTATGCTGTTGGAATCGAGAATCAATAATCTTTCCATTTTCAAGCTCCTGTTAATTGTATATATTTATAATATTCTATATCAGTTCACGGGATTTGTCAAGTACATAAATTGACAAACATTCGTTTACAATTTGTTCATAAAAAATATTTTTTTTGTTTACATTTATGACATATTGGGGTAATAAGTGGATGTTAGAATATAATCACATTAAGGGGAAAAAGAAAAAATCAGATATGACCCCACAATGGAGACAGGAGG
>JBJEFT010000226.1:0-7392 GCA_051874315.1 Candidatus Ornithomonoglobus sp. | reverse complement strand
CTTTTCAAACTCTTTCTCTTCAAAAGAAATCAAATTCGGATTTGCATATTTTGCAGCAATACCCCGGACGCTTTTCTGATGAACATTAATCACAACACTCAACAACCCGCATCTCCTTTCCCATTTTATATGAATAATCAATCGAATACTTGGTTCCTTTTGACTTTCCGTCCCAGAACACAAGAACATAGTCCGCAAGCTCAATCATTTTTTCGTTTCTTTTCAGCGGCGCAGCGCGGCGGAAACGCTCATACTGCGGATACATTATAAGCTTTGATATTTTATGCCTGTCCGCATATTCCTCCGCTAATGCGTCAACACCCTTTGCGCCGCCGGAAATTATCAGCTCAACATTTTCGGGTATGTATTTACTTATATCTATGTTTGTTATACTTCTTGAACCTATTATAAGCAATTTCATGTAATTTTACCTCTTTTATTCTCTTTTAGCTATATTATAAATCTCTTTTAGCTAATTGTCAATAATAATTCTATATTATATGCTACTTTAAAAGGAGCTGAAAGAGATATGTTGGATAATGGAATTTTAGGCAATGCAATACGCAAATTGCGCATTGAAAACGGACTTTCACAGGAAGCGCTTGCTGAAATGGTCGGAATTACACCGACTCATATGAAGCATATTGAGAGCGAACACAGAAAGCCGTCTATAGAGGTTCTTTTTAAGCTGTCAGAGGTGTTGCATCTTTCGCTTGATAATTTATTGTTTGACATTCGGGGTGAAGCTGCCGACTTTAACAATGCCTTAACCCTGCTAAAGGATTGCAATGAAAAAGAAGTCCGAATTTTAATTGATATAATGAAAACCCTACAGAAAAACAGATATTAATAATATAAAAGCACACACTTTTTACGATCTGAAAAGTGTGTGCTTTTATATTATATATTAAATTAATCCAGCTCAAACGCTCCGGTATACAGTCTGTAATATGTACGCTTCTGAGCGATAAGCTCGTCATGGCTGCCGCGCTCGATAATTCTGCCGTGGTCAAGAACCATGATCACATCGGAATTGCGGACTGTCGAAAGCCTGTGCGCGATTACAAATACGGTTCTGCCCTGCATGAGCGCGTCCATGCCGCGCTGAACTATCGCCTCGGTACGCGTATCAATGGAGCTTGTCGCCTCGTCCATGATCATTACCGGCGGATCCGCTACTGCGGCTCGTGTGATCGCTATGAGCTGACACTGTCCCTGTGAAAGGCTTCCGCCGCTGCCGTCTATCATTGTGTCATAGCCCTCCGGCAGGCTCATTATAAGCTCATCCGCTCCGGTAAGACGCGCCGCCGTTTCAATTTCAAAATCGGTCGCGTCCGGCCGTCCGTAACGGATATTTTCACGGATCGTTCCGGTAAAGAGGTGTGTATCCTGTAGGATGATACCCAAAGAGCCTCTTAATGACGCTTTCTTTATTCTGTTTATGTCGATACCGTCATAGGTGATCGTACCCTTATGTATGTCATAGAAACGATTTATGAGGTTCGTTATCGTCGTTTTACCCGCGCCGGTCGAGCCGACAAACGCCACCTTCTGTCCCGGCTTCGCGTAAAGGCTTATATCATGAAGAACCGTCTTGTCCGGAACATATCCGAAATCAACACCTGTGAGCTTGACATCGCCCCTGAGCGGGATATACTTACCGTTGTCCTCCCACATCCAGTCACCGTAATTATCCGGGCGGAATACTCCGTTTCTGCCGATTGAACCCCTTACGAGCTGCACCGTGCCTTCGTCGCTCTCCGGCTCCGCGTCCAGCATATCAAAAATTCTGTTCGCGCCCGCGAGCGCCATGATGATTGAATTGAACTGCTGCGATATCTGGCTTATCGGCATTGTAAAGCTCTTGGTAAAGCCCAGAAATGCCGCCACACCTCCTAAGGTGAGCGCGCCGCCTATTCCGCCGCCGGTACCCAGCATAACGAGCACCGCGCCGACCATTGCGACCGCAACATACTCTATGTTGCCGAGATTGTTCATTACGGGCATAAGGATATTTGCGAACTTATTCGCCGCCTCCGCCTGCTTAAACAGATCGTCGTTCTTCTTTTGGAACTCGGCAACCGCGTCCTCCTCGTGACAGAATACCTTGATTACCTTCTGTCCGTTTATCATTTCCTCGATATATCCGTTTACGTCACCAAGGGATTTCTGCTGCTTTATAAAGTAGCGGCCGCTGTTTCCGCCGATAACCTTTATACAGCACAGCATTATCAGCACAAATATCATTACGACACCGGTCAGCGCAAAGCTTGTTTTGAGCATCGCGCAGAACACACAGATGATCGTCATGGACGCGGCGAATATCTGCGGAACCGACTGTGTAAGCATCTGACGGAGCGTATCGGTATCATTTGTATAGCGGCTCATGAGATCGCCGTGGGAATGCGTGTCAAAGAAGCTGATTGGCAGACTCTGCATATGCTCAAACATTTCCTTACGGATATCGAGCAGCACGCCCTGACCGACATAAACCATAAGCCTCTGATACACAAAGGTTGCAAGAATACCTATTACATAAACTCCGCCGAGCAGTACGAGAGTATGCGCAAGACCGGAATAATCCGTGCTGTGCGTCGTTACCATAGGCGTTATGAACTTATCGACAAGCGTCTGGACAAAGGTTGAGCCTATAACGCCTACAAGCGAGCTTATGAATATACATACGAGCACACACGCAAACATCGAATTATACTTCTTTATGTATGAAAGGAGTCTTTTCAGCGCCTTGCCGGCGCCGTCTGTACGCTTTTTCTCTTTCTTAATATCACTCATCTTCGCCGCCTCCCTTCACCTGTGAATCATAGATCTCTTTATAGATCGCATTTGATTTAAGAAGCTCTTCATGTGTTCCGATTCCGTCAATTCTGCCGCCGTTCATGACTATTATCATATCAGCGTGCTCAACGGACGAAATTCTCTGCGCGATTATGAGCTTTGTCGCGCCCGGGATCGACTTCTGCATTGCCTCTCTTATTATAGCGTCCGTCTTTGTATCAACGGCGCTTGTGCTGTCGTCAAGAATGAGTATTTTCGGCTTTTTAAGCAATGCTCTCGCTATACAAAGTCTCTGGCGCTGACCGCCGGAAACGTTAGAGCCGCCCTGCTCTATATATGTATCATAGCCGTCGGGGAAGGTATCGATAAATTCATCGGCGCACGCAGCATGACACGCCTCCTTTATTTCCTCGTCCGTCGCATTCTCATTGCCCCAGCGCATATTTTCCCTGATTGTTCCCGAGAATAAGACATTCTTCTGAAGAACCATTGCAACACTGTTACGCAGAGTTTCAATATCATAATTTCTTACGTCACGGCCGCCGACTGTAACACGTCCCTCCGTTACGTCATAAAGACGCGGAATGAGCTGAACCAGGGTCGACTTGCCTGAGCCTGTGCCGCCGATAATGCCGACTGTGGAGCCTGATGGGATCTCAAGATTAATATTCATAAGCGAACGGGAATGACCGGGATATGCGAATGACACATGGTCAAAATGTATTCTGCCGTCTATTACATACTTTGCGGCATTATCCTTATTCTTTATCTCGCTTGTCGTTTCAAATATCTCGTCTATACGCTCCGCCGATGAACGCGCCATTGTCACCATTACAAATACCATTGAGAACATCATAAGGCTCATAAGTATCTGCATCGTATATGTAAACATACTTGTCAGGTTACCTATTGTAAAGTCCGTATTGCCGCTGTTTACGATAAAGTGCGCGCCGAACCAGAAAATAACCATCATACACGCGTAAACACACAGCTGCATTGCGGGGGCATTGAAGGCAAGCAGCTTTTCCGCCTTTGCGGAATACCTGTAAATCCCCTCCGCCTGCTTGTTAAACTTCTCCTCCTCGTGTCTTTGCCGCACAAAGGATTTTACAACTCTTATTCCGTGCAGATTTTCCTGTATTACGTTATTCAGCTTATCATATACACGGAACATCTTTTCAAATATCGGATGCGCCGTCGTCATTATCTTAAACAGAACAAAGCTGAGAACGGGTATTATTATAAGATAAACAATTGAAAGCTTTGCGTTGACGCCGAATGCCATAATCAAGGCGCATATCATTGTTATCGGACATCTTACCGCAACGCGTATGATCATCATATATGCCATCTGCAGGTTAGTTATATCCGTTGTGAGACGCGTCACAATACCGCCGGTCGAAAACTTGTCGATATTTGCAAACGAAAACTTCTGGACCATTTTAAACATATCAAGCCGCAGATTTTTCGCAAAGCCCGCAGAGGCGGTTGCCGCAAATTTTCCCGCAAGAGCGCCGAACAGCAGCGCAAGACAGGCGCAGAAAATCAAAACTACTCCGATTTTTATAACGTAATTCATATTGCTTATATTATCTATAAGCTTCGCCATGAGAAACGGAATAAGTATTTCCATGAACACCTCAAGAATTACAAAAACCGGCGTTGCAAGTGACGTATTTTTGTATTCCCGTATTGAGCCCATAAGCTTTTTTATCATGTGTTTCCTCTCCTTTCCGCAAGTATATGCTATATAATATGCTTAACATAAAACTTACCGTAACTTTTATTGTATTCTTATTCAAAAGAAGTGTCAAGTAGATTAAAGGATTGTTCACATTTTGTTCATAATTAGAAATTTCTCAATTTTTTTTGCAAAAACGCAACATTTTTATAAGCTGAAAAGTGTTATATATAAAAAAGGAGCACAAACGTGCTCCCGGTAAAAACGATTATTTCAGCAGCTCATACACCTCATGGCGCAGCTCGTAGTCCGACTCAAACAGACCGCGGATGGCGGAGGTTCTTGTCTTTGCGCCTCGGGACTTTATTCCGCGTGCGGTCATGCAGCTGTGCTCGCCCTCGACTATTACTATTACGTCCTCGGTGCCGCACACCTTCTGCATAATATCTGCTATATCGGCGCATATGCGCTCCTGAAGCTGCAATCGCTTGCTTACCATATCGCATATTCTCGCAATCTTTGAAAGACCTATGACCTTGCCGTTCGGAATATAGCCGACATGGCACTTCATGTTGTACATCAGCGCGAGATGATGCTCGCAGTAGCTGAATACCTCAATATCCTTTACAAGCACAAGGTCGTTTGAATGCACGTCCTCAAAGCACTTGTTGAACATATCCGCGATCTCATCATTTGTATAACGCATTCCCTCAAAAACCTCGTCATACATTCTCGCAACTCTGTCCGGAGTTTCCTTTAAGCCCTCGCGCTCCGGGTCATCGCCCAGCGCCTCTATTATGGCGCGTATCGCGCCCTTTATTTTTTCATGGTCAAATTCTTTTTTCATGATTGTTCACCCTGTTTTTCTTATAAATTACCATAAGTCCCTTAAGCAGCAGGTCATCATCATATATGACTTCCTTTTTACATAGCGGAGTTACAAGCCCCGCAAGACCGCCCGTTGCCACCACGGTACATTTATATCCAAGCTCCTCTTCTATCCTCTCTATACATCCGTCAATTCCGGACGCGGTATAATTCATTATGCCGCTCCTCATACATTCCGCGGTATACTTTCCGACAATATGCTCCGGCGTTTCAAGCTGTATCTTCGGCAGCTGCGCCGCGCCGCTCACAAGAGCCTCAAGCGCGGTTCTCATTCCCGGTATGATCATACCGCCGCAATAGTTTTCATCCTTATCTATCACCGACATCGTGGTCGCGGTGCCCATATCTATTATTATAAGCGGCGCGCTGTAATAATTAATTCCCGCCACCGCGTCAACAACAAGGTCCGAGCCCAGCTGCGCCGGATTGTCGGTTATTATCCGCAGCCCTGTTTTTATCCCCGGGCCCACAACAAGAGTATCGATATGCAGCAGCTTTTTTACCGCCCGCTTTATAACTCCTGTAACCGACGGTACAACCGAGGACATTATCGCGCCCTCGATCTCCTGCTTGTCTATATTGTGTATTTCTATTATGGTTTTAAGCTGAATTGCGTATTCAAGATCGGTCGCTCTGTGATTCGTCGATACTCTTTCGTTAAAAAGTATTCTGTCATTTCTTATGCAGCCGATCACTATATTTGTATTTCCTACGTCTATTGCAAGTAACATTTCAGTATATTCCTTCCTTCCCAAGCTACATTATATCACGGCTCAGGCTTAAAATCAATCCGTAATCGCTCATTTTTTCAATGGGTTTTTCAGCAAAAATCATTGGTTTATAGGAATATTATATAAAATTTTAAAGAATGAGAAAAAAATCACAATTTTTAGTGGACAAATTCAAAATTTATGTTATAATATAGGTAGTAGATATATGTTGTCTATGACTGCTATATAACATTATTTAAATCAAACAGGAGGAGATTCCAATGGCAAAAAAGTATTGTTACCTCTTTACAGAGGGTAATGCGAACATGAGAGAGCTTCTCGGCGGTAAGGGCGCAAACCTTGCAGAGATGACCAACATCGGTCTTCCGGTTCCGCAGGGCTTCACAATCACTACAGAGGCTTGTACTCAGTACTATGAGGATGGCAGAACAATCAATCCGGAGATCATGGCTGAAATCGACGAGTACATCGTAAAGATGGAGGAGATCACAGGCAAGAAGTTCGGTGATAAGGAGAATCCGCTTCTCGTATCGGTTCGTTCAGGCGCAAGAGCGTCAATGCCGGGTATGATGGACACGATCCTTAACCTCGGTCTTAACGAGGACGTTGTAGAGGTTATCGCTAAGAAATCAGGCAACCCGAGATGGGCTTGGGACTGCTACAGAAGATTTATCCAGATGTACTCCGACGTCGTTATGGAGGTCGGCAAGAAGTACTTCGAGGAGCTTATCGACAAGATGAAGGCTGAGAAGGGCGTTACCTTCGACGTTGAGCTTACAGCTGACGATCTTAAGGAGCTTGCTTCACAGTTCAAGGCAGAATATAAGGAAAAGATCGGCGAGGACTTCCCGACAGACCCGAAGGAGCAGCTTATGGGCGCTGTTAAGGCAGTATTCCGTTCATGGGACAACCCGAGAGCTAATGTTTACCGCCGTGACAACGATATCCCGTATTCATGGGGTACAGCTGTTAACGTACAGAGCATGGCATTCGGTAACATGGGCGATGACTGCGGTACAGGTGTTGCGTTCACTCGTGACCCGGCTACAGGCGAAAAGAAGCTCATGGGTGAGTTCCTTATAAACGCGCAGGGCGAGGACGTTGTTGCAGGCGTTCGTACACCGATGCCGATCGCTAAGATGGCAGAGGAGTTCCCTGAGGCATTCGCTCAGTTCCGGGAGGTTTGCCAGATCCTTGAGAACCACTACAGAGATATGCAGGATATGGAGTTCACTGTTGAAAACAAGAAGCTCTATATGCTCCAGACAAGAAACGGTAAGAGAACAGCTCAGGCTG
>JBJEFT010000225.1:0-1951 GCA_051874315.1 Candidatus Ornithomonoglobus sp. | reverse complement strand
ATAAAACAAACATGGTAATATTTCGTAACAGGAATTTGCTGGTTGCGGATGTAGTGCTTGTTGTATTGTCATATTTTATTTCCGTCATGCTGATAAATAATATTTATGACACATTGGGTGTTATAGCAGCAAACATACCGAGTCTGGTCGTTTCTGTGTTATCTTTTGTCATTGTGTTGTATGCAATGGGATTATATAAGATAATGTGGGTACACAGCGGTACCAGGGATTATCTGCATCTGGCGGCAGGATGTGCTGCAGCATCGATAATATCTATGCTGATTAACATATTTGTTTTCAGAGAGCTTTATTTTAAAATCGATATATGTGCAGCTATAATGATGAGCATAGGAATTATAGGTCTGCGCATGAGCGTGCGCTGTGTAAATAATCTCTATATGGGACATATAACCTCGGGTAATAACAGAAAGCGGCTGATGATAGTCGGCGCAGGCTCATCGGCAACAATAGTGCTTAAGGATATAGATAACAATGTAAACCTGAATTATGATGTTGTGTGCTTTATTGATGATGATCCGGGAAAAAGCAAATCAATAATCCATGGGGTGCGCGTAATGGGTACCAGAAATGATATCAAGCGTATCGCTGAGGAAAACGCCATAGACGAAATACTGATCGCTCTGCCGTCGGCAGAATTTAAGGATAGAAAGGAAATTATAGAAATCTGTAATGAAACAGACTGTAAGGTGAAAATTCTGCCGAGTATTGATCAGATGATTGACCAGAGCGGTATACACGGCAAAATAAGAGACGTTCAAATCGAGGACCTGCTTGCGCGCGAGCCGGTTAAGCTTGATAACAGTAAAATAAAGGATTACATAGAGGATAAGGTAATACTTGTAACCGGCGGAGGAGGCTCAATAGGCTCTGAGCTGTGCCATCAGATAATGCGTTTCGGACCTAAAAAGCTTGTCGTGCTGGATATTTATGAAAACAACGCGTACGATTTGCAGATGGAGCTTAATCGCAGGTATCCGGATAATAAGCCGGAGGTGGTAATCGCATCAGTCCGTGACGTGGACAGGATAGATGATATATTCCGACGTTACAGACCTTACATTGTGTTCCACGCGGCAGCTCATAAGCATGTTCCGCTTATGGAGGACAGCCCGGGAGAGGCGATAAAGAATAATGTGTTCGGCACACTCAATGTTGTAAAATGCTCCGATAAATACGAAGTGAAACGCTTTGTCATGATTTCAACCGACAAGGCGGTTAATCCGACAAATGTAATGGGCGCGACAAAACGGATATGTGAAATGATAGTACAGTGCGCGCAGAATAACAGCAAGACCGAGTTCGTTGCAGTGCGTTTCGGAAACGTGCTCGGTTCAAACGGAAGTGTTATTCCTTTGTTTAAGAAACAGATCGAAGAGGGCGGTCCAGTAACCGTAACGGACAAGCGTATAACCCGTTTCTTTATGACAATACCCGAGGCGGCTCAGCTTGTGCTTCAGGCGGCAAGCTATGCAAAGGGCGGCGAGATTTTCGTGCTTGACATGGGTCAGCCTGTGAAAATTTATGATTTGGCAAAGAATCTTATAAGGCTTTCGGGATATAAGCCGGATGAGGAAATACAAATTGTTGAATGCGGACTGAGACCGGGCGAGAAGCTTTATGAGGAACTGCTCATGAGCGAGGAAGGGCTGACGAACACAAGCCACCATAAAATATTTATCGGAAAACCGATTGATATTGACAAGGATAAGCTCGACAAAATTCTTGATAAGCTGCATATGGCGGCTGAGAGCGATAATAATGAGCTTATAAAGGATGCTGTGGCGGAAGCGGTGCCTACATATGTGAGAATAAGAAATCGGTAAAAGAGATGTTGACAGCCTGCGTTAAGTACAGTACTTAACGCAGGCTGTTAAGCTAGTGCGTCGGGCATGGCACATATCTTGCTGGTGAAAGTCCAGCCGCAGGTAGT
>JBJEFT010000224.1:0-1963 GCA_051874315.1 Candidatus Ornithomonoglobus sp. | reverse complement strand
AGCTTGCAGATTGAATAAGCATTATTCCAGTTGATGAAATATTCGACAATGACAGCAAGATATTCCAATTTTATTGACAACATATAAAATAGCCCATGTCCGACACATCAAAGCTCAGACATGGGTACTTTGCGAAGATTTTTTATTGGCTTTTTCATCCAGCACTTCAATTAAAAAGCTTACCGGAGGAAATCCGTCATTACACGAAATCATAGCGGATTTTTTGTTCTTCATCCATCATACAGGTTTTATTCCACTATGGCATAACAAACCTTATTCTTGAATGCTACACCGTACTTTATTATATTTCTGTAGCCTTTCTCTCTTGCCTCTGCCGCATAGTCCAAATCGTTAATCTGCTTCAGGGCACGCGCAGCGGCTTTGTCAATTTCTTCATTCTCTTTGCAGACTTTAAATTCTATTATTACAGCATCGGTAAATCTGTCCTGCCGATACACAATCAAATCGCTCCGTCCGCTGCCCGTTTCTCTGTTTGACTTTATATCATAATATATATTGCCTGCCAACAAGCCGGATACAAGTCCGTGATAGAATGACTCTGTATTGTCATAAAAGCTTATGCTTGATTTTAAAAGCTTTGTTATCGGCTCGGCAAAGCCCGCCGCATCGCGGCTGAGCAGCGCAGTATATAATTCATCCTTGTTTACCGCTCTTTTATATGCGTTAAAATACTGCATGATTATATCAGTATAACAATCATGTATCTCAAGATTGGGTATAACCAATGAATATAAAGCTTTTGTCCCGGCCTTTGTAACTGACTCTATCTTCAGATAGCCCGTAAAGAACAGGAAACTCCATATGTTCTCATTACTTTCCGTCAAATCTCCGTAGGTTACGGTTTCCTTAAGATATGTTTTCACGCTGCCGCCGTGTATTAACCGCTCCACTGCCGCCTTTGTTTCATCATCAGACTGTTCCACCAAGGTTTTTATTATATTGTTCGAGCTTGTATTTGCCCACCACGGCACAGCAAACGCGTCTATATCCCTCGCCCATGTCTTCGCCTGATTGAGTACACTCCACGGGTTGTATACCTCGGATTTTCCGAACAGATATCCGTTGTACCACTCTTTCATTTCCTGCCGCTTTTCTTCTATGCCGTAATAGCACATAATCTCGTCAACCTCTGCCTGAATAAATCCAAAGCTTTCGGAATAGGCGTCGGACAGTATCGAATTAACCTCAAGATTGTTAAGTCCCGTAAAAATACTTTCCTTTGATATTCTGAGACACCCTGTTATTACCGAAAATTCAAGTGCCGGGTTCGTTTTCAGTGCAGACTCGAACAGTGAACGGATAAATCTCACCATCTCGTCATAATATCCTGAAAAATACGCGTCCTCCAGCGGCACATCATACTCGTCTATAAGTACGATTGCATTCACTCCGTAATATTGCTTCAGGCATGAGCTGAGCAGCTTTATTGAATTGCTCAGAATTTCTTCGTTGGCATTAGCATTCATAACTGCCTCTGCCTGATCTCTTTTTCCCTTATCAATCTTGTCACTTTCCCACACATATCTGTATTTCTCAAACTGCTCCTGAATCTCATATCTTAAATTATAAACAGCCCTTGCATAGCTCCCCTGCTTCGCACATTTTAACGACAGTGAAATAACTGGGCGCGTATTTCTGTACATCGCAAGCTCATCATAATGCTCTGAAATTTTCAGTCCGTCAAAAAGATATGCGTTATCCTTTTCGGTTATATCAAAGAAATATCTGAGCATACTGAAATTAAGCGTTTTTCCGAAACGCCTTGGCCGGGTAATAAGATTATTCTTTCCGCCGTTACACAGCAAATGATATATAAGCATTGTTTTATCAACATAATAAAATTTACCGTCAATTATTTCTTTAAAATCCTCGTAGCCTATAGGTATTCTCTTTTTTCCGCTGTTTAGCAGCATATTCGCTCACCTCCCGGCAATTTTCATGT
>JBJEFT010000223.1:0-1964 GCA_051874315.1 Candidatus Ornithomonoglobus sp. | reverse complement strand
TTTTAGGGGCGGACTTCAAAAGTCGCTAAACAATAATTTAGTTTTGATACAGCCCCCTTAATATTATTGTCTCCAGCCCTGTTCTCGCTGATATGCTTCTATTACCTCTATATTTTCACGTTCAACCACATTGAATTGCGATTCCGCCTCCTCACGATGTGATGTAACAGGCTCATACCATGTTTTGCCGGAAAAATATTCCTTTAGCCCCTCATCCTGAAAGTCATAGCCGTGACGCGCATATATTTCATAATAAATAAGCTTGATTTCCTCTCTCGAACGCGCTTTAAGCTCCGACTCGCGTATTACATTGTGTGACGAATCAAAAAGATAATCCGAGCTTCTCATATCCTCCGTTGCTTCCGGCTCCGGCGCCTCGGTTTCCTTTGGCGCTTCTGTCGGCTTTTCCGTTGCCTTCTTCGGAGCAGCTGTTGCCTTTTCTGTAGGCGCCTCCGTAAATATATTCTGTCCGGCAGCCACTACCGGCAGTGTTTCGGAAGGCGCCGGAGTATCTGTCGACTCCTCCTCAACAAAGCTTCCTCCTAAAAGATGAAAAAATATAGAGAAGGTCACTGCAAAAATAACTATCATCGCCAGAACCATAACTATAGCTGTGCGCACGGGGTGCTTTTTCTTTTTCCCTCTTTTATATGATTGCTTATTATTCATATCACTTTCACCCCTTGCAGGTATATTTTGCTCATCCGGCTCCTGTACAGGCTCCTCCCTTACAGGCGGCGTATATACCGGAGGTTCGTCCGGAATTTCCGGCAGAACTGCTCCTGTTCCCTCAGACCTAGGTCTGTTTTTAAGCTTCCTTTGTATATCATATGTCCTTGTAAAATCAAAATCATCAGACTCAGGTTCTTCCTCTGAAATGACCTCCGTCTCCGGCATGGTTTCAATATTACCGCAATATTTACAAATGCTTGAGCCGTATTCCAGTTCCGAACCGCATATGCTGCACTTCATCAATATCACTCCTCTCGTATTGATAAAATTATAACACAATAATTCTCAGCTTGCAATACTCTTTATAAATTTTATTATTTGTTCAAAAAGGAAAACAAATTAATTTGCATTTACTATTGCAAACAAAACATTTTTTTGGTATAATAAACATATGGGACAAATCCCAACATATTCTGAAAGGAGATTTTTTACAATGAAAATTGCTTTAATTAACGAAAACAGCCAGGCTGCAAAGAACAGCGTTATCGAGGCTACACTCAGAAAGGTTGTTGAGCCGCTCGGTCACACAGTAGACAACTACGGTATGTACACAGCAGAGGACGAGGCTCAGCTTACATATGTACAGATCGGTATTCTCGCATCGATCCTTCTCAACTCAGGCGCTGCTGATCTCGTAATCACAGGCTGCGGCACAGGCGAGGGCGCATGTCTTGCCTGCAACGCATTCCCGGGCGTACTCTGCGGTCACGTTGTAGACCCGACAGACGCTTACCAGTTCACACAGGTAAACAACGGTAACTGTATCGCGCTGCCTTTCGCTAAGGGCTGGGGCTGGGGCGCTGAGCTCAACCTCCAGTATGTATTCGAGAAGCTCTTCGTTGAAGAGTGGGGCGGCGGCTATCCGAAGGAAAGAGCGGTTCCTGAGCAGAGAAACGCTAAGATCCTTAACGAGGTCAAGAAGGTTACACACAGAGACCTCCTCGACATCCTTCCGGCTCTCGATCAGGACCTCGTAAAGGGCGCTGTTGCAGGCGCTAAGTTCAAGGAGCTCTTCTTCGCTAACGCTAAGTGCGATAAGATCAAGGCTTACGTTGAAACACTTGTCGGTTAATTAAAATTTAACAGTTTACGGGAGCCGCGTGGCTCCCGTTTTTAAATCGAAAAAATTACACAGGCATTGCCTGTGTAATTTTTTCGGTATAACCTGAATTATTCCCTGATTGTTGTCAATATTACGGATATACCATATATTTCAATATTGTCACCCGCAT
>JBJEFT010000222.1:0-1966 GCA_051874315.1 Candidatus Ornithomonoglobus sp. | reverse complement strand
AGCTTAATGTTTGATTTTTGTTTGAGTTTTGTTTCAGAATTGTTAATTTATGAACAGTTATGCTTCAATCTCTATTATTTTGTCTGCATCAGCGTATCTTCAAGCAAATCATCTCCATCAATGCTTCTCCCTGAGCAGAAACAGCGCTGTAAAGCATAATCGAATATAACGAGAATCAAAACGGTTTCACTCTTATGAGTGAAACCGTTTTGATAGCTTAAATTATTCAGCTGTAAATTCAGCCGCCGTAAAGCGTCCCTTTGAGCCTGCGATCCAGATATAGTAGGTTGTTCCCGCCTCAACCGATGCCGAGATCGTTGTCGCCGAGCCGTTAACTCCTGTCTCTGATGCTATTGCATTCTCAACCTTTCCGCCTTCGGGCATTATATATAATATCTTGCCCGCGTCAAGCTTCTGAACGCTTACGCTGAGCGTGCCGTTTGCATATGCCTCATATTTCAATGCCGTGCCTGTTACAACGCCGCTGTCGATCGAGCCGTTATCGGTACCTGTTATATAACCGCTGTTCGTGCTCGTGTTGGCAAATAATGTTGTAAGTCCCGGTATAAGCTGCGTACCTGCCGCAATACCGCTGTCTGCTGACGATGCCGTCCATGTCTCTCTTACAGTGCCGTCCTCCGGTATAAGAGTTATTCCGTATACGTTCAGTCCGCCCTCTGTTGAATAGATAACCACAGTTTCGCCCTCTTTTATTCCTGATACGGTGTAGGCCGCTTTTTCATCTACGGTTATGTGCTCCGCGGTATCACCGTGCAGTACAACAACATCTCTTGCCGCGCTGCTGCTTGATGAAGTCGCATCCATTACCATTGTACAGTCCGAATCTACCGCGAAGTAGAAGCAGCGCACACCCGTTTCCGGATTTCCTGTGCCGCCCGTCTTTGCTCTCTGAGTGTAGCTTACAGCGCCGATGGTCGCATTGCTGTTATCAATAACTATTGTGCCTGTCTCTTTGCCGCTGCTGTCTGTGCTGTCATCAGCGCCCATGTAAAGACCGTCAAATTCGTAGGTTGATGTATATGTTCCCGGGAACATATCATCGGCGCTCCAGAATACACCGTCGCCTACCGTAACAGTCGTAGCCGGTGTTACCGCGTTTACAGGCTCATCCGGCGCTGCCGGCGGATTGGTTGCTGCCGGCTGTGTCGGTGTTTCCTCATCCGGAGCCGATGAAGCCGTTACCGGCTTCATGCCCGCAAGTGAATCCCAGTACATTGTCTTTACATTGCCCTCGGTTGTCGGAACTGCATCCTCTATCGGGACATTGTCCGTAATCTGAACGTCTGAAAGTACACCGTTATCATAGGTTGCAACTATCCTTACACATGTATCGCCTGACGGCGCCTTTGTTGCGTCCGGCGCCGGAGTTGTTACATCGCCGCTGCCTGAGCCTTCCGGTGTGTAGATTACCGAATATATGTTGATTCCGCTTGATGCAGAATAGATATATACCGGTGTGTCTGCTGTTACGCTGATTTCTTCATATGTATCGGCAACGGTTGAATTTACGGTAATCGTGCTTGTATTGCTGCCCTGAACTACATTAAGCGTTCTTTCAACACCTGTGCTGCCGCTGAGCGCGTAAATCTTAACCGTACCGTTTTTGCCCGGAAGGAAGCTTATACATCTTTCCGTGCTGCTGCCTGTGCCGCCGAATTTAAGTCTTGACGTATAGCCTGTGCCCTCGAATGTCTTGTTGCTGTCATCTATCACTATCGGTTTTGCTTCTGGCGCTGCAATCTTCATATCATCGACAATTACGGTTGAAGATATGGTTACGATTTCATTATCCTTGTCGTCTGTGCCTGCGGTACCGTAACCGGCAAAACCAGCCCTTGTGAATATCCAGCTCTTAGCCGTTGTTACAGCGTTGAGGTCTGACGGAGCCTTTGTTACCTCCGGCGCAGTCGTTTCACCCGGCGCAGTCGTTTCACCCGGCGCAGTT
>JBJEFT010000221.1:0-1970 GCA_051874315.1 Candidatus Ornithomonoglobus sp. | reverse complement strand
TCACTTTCGCTCATGCCGCGTATACCCAAGCTGCGGAAGGTCTGTTCTATATCCACACCGTATTTGCGGGTATCTGCTTCGCTCCGTTCCTTCGGCGTTTCACTTAAAGCCGGACGGCTCTCATGATACTGTGATATTACACTGTCCGCCAGATCCGACGCGAGCTTATCTGCATAAAACGGATTGTAGAGCGCATTATCCTGTTTGCTCTGTGTTGCGGTATACGCGTCATATATTTGCTTTGCCGGACTGTCTCCGCTTTCGGGGAAGTATTCGGGGAACTGCTCCTTAAGCTCTGTTATCTCAACATCAGCGCCTTTTTTTGTTCCGGCTCTGCCGGTTGTCGTGGATTTAGTGATACTCCTCAGGCTGCGCAGCTCCTCAGGCTGAAGGTCGCTTACATCTGCCGACAAATCCATTGGCGTACTGCGTACTGCCTTTAAAAAATCTTTGTCACGGTCAGAGAGAGGCTGACGCGCTTCTCTGTACAGATCGGTAAAGGTTTTCTTTAATATATCCTTTGCCTCGTCCTCACGTCCCTCTTTGAGAACACTCAGGGCGTTTCTGATTTCAGCTTCCTCCGCCTCGTTGCGACGGTTGCTGCGTATACCGATATTGTCAAATATGTCCTTTGTGAGACTGTTGACGCTTATGCCGAAATTTTTCCTGTCCTCACGGTTTTGGGCACGGCGCGCGTCGGTGTCGGTCGGGGGAGTACGCTTTAATGAAAAGCGCACATTTGTTTCATTTGCGGCTTCGTTTACCGCCCTCAAACGGCTTGAACTGTCGGCGGGGTTATAGTTTATTATGCGTATTCCACGACCGATTAGAGCTTGTTTTACGGACTCTGACGCAGTGTCGGGTATAATTGCCGCGCGTACCTCACTGAAATCTATTGCCCTTCGTGGTTTAGCCTCAAAGTATTTAACCGGGGCACTGCGCATATCGGTCAGCAAGGATATTACGTCCTTTATAACATTTGGAGTATCTCGCCATCCGCACGATAACAATATATGATTTCCTTAAAATCTACCGGAACAGCTTTCTCGGGGCGTTTAACCCTAAAGTTATGCCACGTCTCACGCACATACAGAATATCGCCTACGTTATACGGCGGTAAACATAATTTTCCTATAATCTGTTTGTCCGAGACTTTCGGATGTTCTTTACGATAAGGGCTATTCAATATTGCGTCTGTATCGTGTTTTATAACCCTCCGCGTCACCGTCTTACGCCCGTCCAATATTGCCCGAACCATTTCAGTGTTGAACAGTATCGGCTTTGCTTCGGCTAATAATTCAGCTCTGGTCATTGTGTGCCTCCTTCAATGCCCGCTCCGCTTCCTCACGGGTGAGGAATATGGTTTTGCCAAAATCTCGAAACAGATATATCGCACCGGAATAGCATTTTACATATTGAACTTTATTAGTTATAAAAAACCTTTCTACAAGTTCGTTTGTAACATACGGTATTGTATCTTTAACAGTAATATATATGCCGTCACCCAGTTTGCACGGTGGAACGATTACGCCATTTGCAAGAAGATAGTCGGCAAGAGCTTCTATGCAAAATAATGATGAATTTTCACCACAAGTATCACACAAAATATCACTCTTTAATATTAACTCAATCAATCTTTCACGCATCGTCCATCACCTCCCGAAACTTCGCCATAATCTCGTCCCTGTGCGTCTTGGCTTCTGCTTCAGTGCGGAAGCAGTTTCCCATGAGCACTGCCATGCGGTCATATGTACCACCGCTATTTGTAATATCACGTATCCTTCCGTCAGAAGTTATGTGAAAATAACGTCCTTCTATCTCCGGTCTGAACGGCGGCCTGACGATTTTAGCGTTGCCGTTCAAGAGCTTTAACAGTAATTTAGGCATGCCTTCTAAATTGCTGTTGTGCAATCCCAATGTATCAATATAACAATTCGGTATAATGGTTTTGTCGCTTTCAACATCGAACC
>JBJEFT010000220.1:0-7506 GCA_051874315.1 Candidatus Ornithomonoglobus sp. | reverse complement strand
GCATTCAGATGGCTGGAAGATCACAAATAAGAAATCACAGAAAATCGGGTTATGGACTTGATTTTGAGTTTGTTTAATGTTATAATATGATAAAAGTAAAGTATGTACATAATATTGTGTACATATACGTATCAATCATAAAAATAAAGGAGGACACTGTTATGAAAAAGTACAGATGTAATGTATGCGGAGAAATTTTTGAAGCAGCAGAAGGCGCCGAACCGGTTTGCCCTCTCTGCAAGGCAAAGGGTGACAAGCTGGAGGAAATCTTAGATGCTCCAAAAGCAAACAAATATGCAGGCACACAGACCGAGAAGAATCTGGCAGCAGCCTTTTCCGGTGAATCCGAGGCGCGGAATAAATATACATATTTCGCATCCAAAGCCAAGAAGGAAGGCTTTGAGCAGATCGCCGCTCTCTTCCTGAAAACCGCAGACAACGAGAAGGAACATGCCAAGATGTGGTTCAAGGAGCTTAACGGTATCGGTGACACTGCAGCAAATCTGGAAGCTGCCGCTGACGGAGAAAACTATGAGTGGACAGATATGTATGACGGCTTTGCAAAGACTGCAGACGAAGAGGGATTCCATGAGTTAGCCAAGAAATTCCGCCTTGTTGCCGCCATTGAAAAGCATCATGAGGAACGCTATCGCGCATTGCTTAAAAATGTGGAGCTGGCTGAGGTGTTCAAGAGAAGCGAAGTAAAGGTTTGGGAATGCCGCAACTGCGGTCATATCATTGTAGGTACTGCAGCGCCTGAGGTTTGTCCTGTATGTGATCATTCTCAGAGCTACTTTGAAATCCGCAGTGAAAATTATTAATGTGAGTGAATCTTTTGTATATCATTGGAGGCAGTCTGTAATCCGGACTGCCTCTATGTGATTTCTTAAGAAAGGACTAATGACTATGGAAAAACACAAAAATAAAATGGGATATATGCCCGTACCAAAGCTCGTTGTTACGATGTCGCTGCCGTTGATGTTTTCTCTGCTTGTGCAGTCCCTCTATAATATAGTTGACGGCATATTCGTAGCGCGACTCAGTGAAAAAGCGCTCACGGCTACCTCGCTCGCCTACCCCGTCCAGCTCCTTATGGTTGCTATTTCTGTAGGTACCGCGGTAGGCCTTAACGCCTATCTCTCCCGCACTGTCGGAGAGAAGAATTACAAAAAGGCAACCCGTGTTGCGGATACAGGACTTGTCCTAATTGTTATATGCGCGCTTGTGTTTGCGGTCCTCGGCGCATTGTTTGCGCATACATTTGCAAATATGTTTACAGATGACGCAGAGCTTGCCGCAATGTGCGGAACATACCTGAGAATTTGTATGATTTTCTGTATAGGCTCGTTTGTTCAGATTATGGCGCAGAGATTTCTACAGGCAGTCGGTGACACAATTCTCAGTATGATGTCGCTTATCATAGGCGCAGTCACAAATATAATTCTTGACCCGATTATGATTTTCGGTCTGTTCGGCTTTCCTCAGCTTGGAATCACAGGCGCGGCAATCGCTACGGTTACAGGACAGTGGCTCGGCGGTATCACAGCAATAATCTTTAACATATTGAAGAATAAGGAGGTCCGCATTAATTTCCGCGGCTTCCGGTTTGAAAAGACAATTATAAAAGAAATATATAAGGTAGGCTTCCCTTCAATAGTTATGCAGGCTATGGGCAGTCTGATGGTTTCCTGTATCAATATGATACTTATGCCTTTCTCGGCAACCGCAGTTGCATTCTTCGGTGTATACTACAAACTGCAAAGCTTTCTCTTTATGCCGATGAACGGTCTCGGACAAGCCGTAATTCCGATTATCGGCTTCAACTTCGGCGCAAAGCAGTATGAAAGAATAGGTCAGGTTTACCGCACAATGCTTGCAATCGCAATCGGCATTTCAACCGTGGCAATCCTCATATTCATGATTATCCCCGGTCCTATACTCTCCCTGTTCTCTGCAAGCGGGGACATGCTGGAAATAGGTATTCCGGCACTCAGAATAATTTCCGTTACCTTCATATTCTCCTCTGTGACGATGGTTCTCGGCTACAGCGCGACAGGTCTCGGAAACGGGGTTATCAATATGCTCGGCACGGCGCTCAGACAGTTCATTCTGTACGTTCCGTTTACATATCTCTTTGCAAGAATCGGCGGCATTGAGCACGTCTGGTACGCCATCTGGATTTCGGAAACCGTGGCGGTTATATACAGTATTCTCAGTGTAAAGCGTATATATAAGGCAAAGGTGTTGTCACACAAAGCTGCACAGCAATAAAGCATTTTCGTCAGAGAGGGCTGTTTTTGATACAGTCTCTTCTCATGATTTTATTATATATGCTTTCATTCTTTGCATAGTACAACCCGCGCATCGCATAAACATAGATTATCACAACTGAAAGAACGGTGATACTATGGTATTGAAATTCAGAAAGTCATTGTTTTTCCTCCTGGTCCCCCTTCTCGGAATGGCGGCATGCGCTGTCGCACTGCACAGGGCGGTGCCGTCCTTTTCGGACGGGGGACGCTATTGCATAGTTCTGGATGCCGGACACGGCGCGCCCGGCTGATGCTTTAAAATTTCCAGTGTATTTCTATTTCTCTTGTATTTGTTTCCGTGTTCAGCTTACCCACATAAACTCCTTCTATTAATTCCCTTACCAGCTCAAAGCTCAGTCCTTGAACGTTGCGGTATTTTCCCAGAATTTCATCCCTGCTGCGGCCTGTATTGCTCTGGGCGTTAAGTCCTGCGATTTTTTCATCAAGTAATTTCAGACGTTCCTCCATCTGCCTCAGCTCCGAGTTAAAGGAATCGTTTAACAGCTTAAACTGCCCGTTGTCAAGCAGACCGTTAAGCTTATCCTTGTAAAGCTGCACCGAGCTGTTTTTAAGCTTTGCCATCCGAGTGTCGAGCTGTCTTTTTTCGGCTTCGGCAGCCTTGATGGCGCTTTCGGCTGAACTCGTTTTTTGCACCCTGATCTGTCGCGGATCGAAATAATTATCAATCAGCTTTTGCAGCTCCTTTAAAATTACCGCCTCAATGTCCGCCTGACGCACACTGTTTATATTATCACAAATGCCGCTGCTGTTTTTAACCGTTCGGCATCTGTAATATTTGTACCGCCTGTCTGCGCATTGATAGCTCATTCTCCACATTCCGGCTCCGCACTCCTTGCAGTACACGATTCCCCGAAGCGGATTTATCTCATTACCGTCGCTGACCTTGAACTGCTTATCCTTACCGCTATGTCCCTGCAGGAGCTTTTGTACAGCGCCCCATAACTCCCTGTCTATAATCGGCTCATGCATATCAGGAACAATGATCCATTCGTCCTTGGGAAGCTTTACGCGCTTTTTATTCTTATACGACAGATTTTTTGACTTCCCCTGAACGACCGCTCCCGTATAGACCTCCTGCCGGAGTATGTAGTAGATGCTGCTGTCGCGCCACTGCGGCTCATAAGCGTTTTCCGCGTTCGGATTTCTGTAATTGATTCCCTGCATCGACTTATACACCACCGGCGGCGGAATCTGCTTTTCATTGAGCGCCTTTGCGATCCTTATATACCCCATTCCGCTTTTATACATTTCAAAAATGCTCCTCACAACCTCCGCCGCGGGAGGATCAATCACAAAATGATGCTTATCCTCCGGATCGAGCTTGTAGCCGTAGGGCGCGTAAGGACAGCAGTATTCGCCCTTTATTTTTTTATGATGCAGTGTTTTTCTGATATTGTCTGATAAATCCTCCAGATACCATTCATTGATAAGTCCGTTTATCTGCCGCGCCTTTTTGTTTCCCGCAACGCTTGTGTCCGCATGGTCAACGACGCTTACAAAGCGGATATTCCATTCAAGGAACCTGCCGTGTATGTATTTTTCCACAATCTCCATATCTCTTGAAAATCTCGACTGAGTTTTACAGAGAACAATATCAACCTTTCGTTCCTCACAGTCCTTTAAAAGCTCTTTAAATGCCGGTCTGTCCCTGTCAGCCCCGCTGTAATCCTCATCACACAGGATCCGGTTGATCTGCCATCCCTGCTCAATGCAGTAGTTTATAAGCATTGATTTCTGGTTCTGAATACTCTCGCTTTCATCTGTTGCACACCGCTTATCCCTGTCCTCATCGGACAGTCTTACATATATGTCCGTTAAATTTCTCATGTTTTATTCTCACAGAAATTAATGTATTTTTCGAAGCGCTTATTAAACCTAAGCTTTTGTATATCCCGATCCTCCGTTTTAAATATATTTTTCACAGCAAGCCTCACCTCATTTTTTTTAGGCATCGCAATCCCCCCCTCTCTGTTATAATAAATATGCTTCATAACGATATATAATGTTTTACAGCTTGGCACAAAAACAGCGTCCGCATTCTGCAGACGCTGTTTTATCTCCCTGTTTTTATCCTGTCTTTTAAAACACCATGCACAGCTGTTTAATCATTTCCGTACTCTATAATCCATCGGAGCAGCTCCTCATACCGCATTTTGCCTGATGCCGCCCTTAATCCGACTTCCGGCGCGCTGTCGAGCAAATTCAGTTCTCTGATTCTGTCGCTGCCGCCGGCTTCCTGAGTTATCTGCTGGTGAAACAAAAGAACCTTTTCTATGATGAATTTTAATCAACCGGTATGATTTATTTCTGATTATTCCTTTAAAAGCGGTTTCATACTATGCGCGCTTATCAGCATTGTGGAGCCGTTATGCAAAAGCGATGACAATGACGGAGTAATAAATCCGCCCAGACCCAGTAAAATAAGCGCTGTGTTGAATGCCACAATAAATCCATAATTATGCGTTATCCGCCTGAACAGCCTTTCGCTTAATTCTCTTAAAAGAGCCAAATCACGCATATCTCCAGACAGCAGCGTAATGTCTGCCACCTCTCTTGCCAAATCCGACGAATCCTTCATCGCAACCGAAACATCTGACAAAGCAAGGGCCGGAGAATCGTTTATTCCGTCACCAACCATAATAACAGTTCTGCCGTCTTCCTTTAAATCTGAAACTATCCGTGCCTTGTCCTCCGGCAGCACCTGTGCCTCAAACTGCTCAATTCCAAGCATTTGAGCAGTTCTTTCAGCTGCGCTGATATGGTCTCCGGTAAGCATCATAACATTATGTATGCCCTTGTTTTTAAGCATACAAACAGCTTCGGCAGCCTCCTCACGCGGCGGGTCACTGATACAGATAATTCCCGCAAGTCTTCCCGCAATCGCAAGATATATTGTTGAATAGCCGCTGCTCTCTGCCTCAATAAATGCGCGCTGTTCCTCCTTCAGCTCCACACCCTCGTCCTCAAAAACAAAATGCTCGCTGCCGATTATGGCGCGCTCTCCATGCAGCATTGTGACAATTCCATGCGCAACAACATATTTAACCTCCGCGTGCTCCTCCTCATGGTGAAGTCCTTTAAGGTGCGCTGCTCTCACAACCGCCTTGGCCACACTGTGCGGAAAATGCTCCTCAAGACAAGCTGATATCTTAAGAACCTCATCTTCTGAATATTCACCGAACGGTATCACTTTTTCTACAACCGGACAGGCATTTGTAAGCGTTCCTGTCTTGTCAAATACGATTGTGTCTGCATGAGCAAAGCTTTCCAGATGCTTTCCGCCCTTTACCACAAAGCCGCGCCCCGATGCTTCGCGCATAGCGCTGATTATACTTATAGGTGTGGTGAGCTTTATCGCGCAGGAATAGTCAACCATAAGCACTGACAGCGCTTTTGTTACATTGCGTGTAAACAAATATGTAAGCACAGAAAAGCCGAGAGTATAAGGAACAATTCCATCCGCAAGCTTTTCAGCCCTCGACTGCACTCCTGCTTTCATATTCTCTCCGTTTTCTATCATATCTACAATATGCGAAATACGCGTATTCTTAGCTGCAGACTGCACCAAAACAACAATCGAACCCTCCTCGATCACCGTTCCGGCATATACTGTTGCTCCCTCTTTTTTTAGTACAGGAAGCGGCTCGCCCGTCATAGACGCCTCATTCACCATTGCCTGTCCCGATATGACCGTACCGTCAACCGCAACCATTCCTCCGTCACGGAATATAACACGGTCATCCTTCTGTATTTTTGACAGCGGTGTTTTAACAGGCTTATCATCGGTAATCTTCCATACGGTATCCACCTTAAGCGACAGACTTTCAGCAAGTGCATTTTTCGTGCGTTTTCTTGTATAATCCTCCAGAAGTCCGGATATTTTCAGCAGGAATATAATTGAGCCGACCTCCTGATACATCCCCTGCATCAAAGCCGCTCCGACCGCCACACCGTCAAGCAAATCAACATCAGCACGCAGATTGAACAGGCTTCTCAGCGCATTTCTGATATACGGATATGCCCGTACATAGGTAAGCGCAAGCCTTACAGGTGCCGGCAATAGATACTTCATAAGCATGCGCCGGATTATCATTTTAGATAAATTCCGCTTAAACAAATCAGTCAGTTCATTGCCGACAATCTCACGTTTTTCAACGGTACTGATTCTGACAGAGCGTATATATTCAAGCAGCTCTGCCCTGTGACTCGGTTCATATGTAATAAGCATACCGCCGTTAATACCCGAAACGCTTGCTGTGCGGACATACGGCAGCGCTGTTAAAAGCTCCTCAAGCGGTTTTTCCTGCTGTTTCGAAAAATACCCCCCGCCGCTTCGCAAACGTATTCGGCCTTTCATGTCATGGACGATATTAAACCTCATCTGATACAGCTTCTTCCTCGTCGTTCAGCCTTGACTTAGCCTCATAGCAGAGATCCTCTGCGTCCTCCTTCATATTTCTAAGCGCCTCCTGCGCATCCTCTTTAAAGCGCATTCCCTTTGCCAATCCGCTTACACAAAGCTCACGTGTTTTTTCGCTTTTTAATATCGTTTTTCCGATAAGTGCAGCGGCTGCTCCTGCAGCAAAGCATATAACTCTACAATCCTTTAAACAATCCAATTTCATAATATGTATTCTCTCCTTGCTTTATATCAATTATATAGTTTTTACTATATCTATCATTTTATCACTTTTAATAATGAAAATCAACATATCTGCGAAATATTTTTAACAAAACATATTAAAGAATTCAAATTGCAGCCGCTTTTTTGCCTAATTTTTTACAATTTCCTACCGTTTCATCATCAGGCACATCATTGACAATAACGCTGTCGCAAACAAGCTTTGCACCCGCTTCTGTTACACGTTCCTCCCAGCTGCGCATCCACTCTCCGTCACCCCAGCCGTATGAGCCGAAAAGAGAAACATTTTTTCCCGAAAGCTGCGCTTCAAGCTCTGTGAAAAACGGTTCAAACTCACTTTCCTCCAAGACCTCTGCGCCCATTGCGGGACACCCCAAAATTAAAGTGTCGTATCCCGCTGCTTCATCTGCGGTTATTTCAGAAACATTGAAAAGCTGTGTTTCGCTGTTTGCCTCCTTTGCGCCGTCAAAGACTGCCTGGGCCATGGCTTCGGTATTACCGGTTCCGCTCCAATAAATAATTGCTGTTTTA
>JBJEFT010000219.1:0-7522 GCA_051874315.1 Candidatus Ornithomonoglobus sp. | reverse complement strand
ATATAAAGGTCAATGTTGAAATTCAGCACTACAGTGATAAGACTGAGACAATACGATATGATGAACAGGCAAATAATGATGCGACTGTGGATTTGTGGCTTGAGGTCGAAGAAGATACAAATATCTACGAGCAGATAGGCGAGACGGTAAGATATACAGAGGACGGCGCAGGTGAAGATTATACCGTTGAAACGATTGAGGAGGACGGAAAGAAGCTGAAAACCGTATACACGGCAGTCAATCCGATATTCACAAATCTGAGCAGTGAAAGTAATTATACCGTTTCGGCGCTTGTTGACGGTACCTATAATTATAATGTCTCATCGGTGGAAAAGGATGAAGCCGCATCTGATGAGGATACGGATGTGTACAATATAAGGCTGATATATGACCCTGATAATTTCAATTTGGAATATAATATAAAAATGTCAGATACGATGCCGGAGGAAGCATACCCGACCTCGGTAACGGCAAAGGTTACGGCATACACGGAGGACGGCTGGAGCGTTATTGAACAGCACAGCAAGGCGGGCGTAAATATAGCCATTGACCCTGAAACAGGAATCGGAACGGGAAGATATCCGGTACCGATAAGCAGCGGCGGAGAGCCGGTATATTACAGAATTGAAATTGAAGGCGCAGTTCTGCACGACGGTAAAACATGGGTAACAGCATCGGATGTTGATAACGGACATACCGAATATACCTTCGGACGTTACATAGGCACTGTGTCGGCAGAGGACGGCACAAATGCAGGGGGACTTGACGCCGTATACTATGATGCGGAGAGCGATTCACAGATCGGTACGCTTACCGCAAGGGTTTCGGCGCAGAGGTATACGGTTACATATAATTCAAACGGCGGTTCGGAAGTTCAAAGCGAGACGCAATACCGGATCCCTGATTTAACAGACAGTAAATATATTCCTGAGCGTGAGGAATACACGTTTATGGGCTGGTATACGGATGAGGCTCTGACAACACCGGCGGTGACGGATACTCCGCTTGAACATGATGTTACGCTTTATGCAAAATGGAAGCGTACAAATCTTAATATATCAGGCACCGTAACCATTGACGGGGTATATGTATATGACGGAAAGACAGTCGTAATCAAGGAGGAAGATCATCCGGGCAGCGCGCTTGTTCTTCTGCAGGAGATAGAGGGTGACGGCTATGCCGCAACGATCGATCAGGTATCGGTAATTTTCGGGGAGTATGAGAATTATGAAGCTAAAGCGAATTATTCGTTTACCGCTGTGAATAATGAAAAGGACTATAGGATCGCGGTTCTTATACCAAATTATAACGAGACCTATCAGAATGCCGATACGGCAGAGGGCTATAACGATACCGATTATACGGCAATATTCGATAACGGCAGCGCTGAGGTAAATGTATATCTTGATTTTGTTCCGGTGCTGTACAATCAGCCGTACGAGATAGATACGGCAACGCTCGGCTCTGATTATCAGCCGGAAAACGCGGAAATAAAGATATTGTATGATGATAAGGAAAGCGGCACAAATCCTCAGAACTGGCCTGTAATAAGCCAGCTTGAGGAAACAAATATTCCTGTTGAGATCAGGGACGGTAAGGGCTCCGGTGAATACCCGGTATGGATACGCCACAGCAAGATAGAAGCAGAATACGATTATGCGATAAATATACTGTCATTTGACGATGTGCCGTATGACAAGGTGAATATGCCGTTCAGAATTGAGTACAGCGGAACCGCGCGATACAGCCCGCTTTACGGACAGCCGACAGAAACGCTCACAGCAGTTCTCAGACCTAAGGTATACAATATAACGCTTGATCCGAATGCGGACGGGGATGAAATAACCGGCATGGACGAATATTACTTTGAGGATTCGGAGTATGACGAAAGCGGAAATGAAATTGATGTTGCAGGCTACTACATGAACCATACATGGAGCTTCAAAACACCGATAAACGCAAGACCGCAGCGTGACGGATATATATTTAAGGGCTGGCAGTATAAGGATGAAATAATAACGGAGATACCGGCGGATATATGTGAGAATATTGTTCTCACAGCCGTATGGGAGAATGCCGGCATGACGGCCATACGCGGAGCAGATGATGTTACCGTAACGCTTAATGAGGCACGGCAGGGAGTAATAGCCGCGGCGCAGTATGATGCGGACGGCGTTCTGCTTGCGGTGAATACCGCTGATACGGATACGGAGAACACAGTGTATAATATAGAGCTTTCAGCTGATGACTGCGCATATATAAAGGTAATGCTTTGGGACAGTCTTGAAGCTATGACACCGATTTATAATGCGGTGATAAAATAATATTAAGGGGCTGCGGTAAGCCGGTTGAGCTTTGCCGCAGCCCTTTATTGATGTTAAAAAATATCTCTTTTTGCTTTGATATGTCTTCTTATGACCGTGATAATCGAGAGCAGTATACACAGGAACATGAATACCGGAACTATGACCCTGTTAGGTGTCTGTTCCTCGGCTGACTTCATTTCAGTCCAGAGGTCCTGCATTTTTTGATTTGCCTCGTTCGAGAGGTTTTTAAAGGTCTCGGTGTGTGAATCGAGAAATTCATCATCGGGATAGGTGACCTCGTCATTCTGCTCGTCCTCGTCAAGCATATCAAACGCGGCGCTGTTCGGCGTTGAATAGCCTATATATTCCGTTGTGGAGTATGCCACATCAGGCTCGCACATGAAATTGAGATACATTTCGGCGGCACGCTTGTTTTTCGCACCCTTCGGAATACATATAGCGTCAACAAAAAGGTTTGTTCCGCTTTCGGGGATAACGAAGGATAATTCATCGTATTCGTCCATGAGCATTTTAGCGTCGCCAGCGTAATACGGAGCGATAATCGCCTCGCCCGCGCCCATTTTATCGAAGATTTCGTCCATAACATATGCCTGAACGACCTTCTTCTGCTCAGTGAGCTTATCGGCGGCTTTTTGCAGCTCGTCAGGGTCCTCGGTGTTAAGGCTGTAGCCGAGAAGAATTTCGGCTATCGCAAAGGCGTCGCGGGGGTTGTCGAACATAAGTATTCTGTCGGCGTAATCCTCATCCCAGAGAATATCCCAGTCTATGTTTTCCTCTTCAACGACCGTGTTGTCATAGATAATTCCCACGGTACCCCAGGTGTACGGCACGGAATATCTCTGCTCCGGGTCATATTCGGGATTTACGAACTTATCCATAATGTACTTCATGTTCGGGACATTGGAAAAGTCTATTTCCTCAAGCATGTCCTCTTTCATCATTCTTGAGATCATATAATCCGACGGAATGATTATGTCATAGCTTGAGCCGCCGCCCTTGAGCTTCGCGTAAAGCTCCTCGTTTGTGGCATAGGTCGTATAGTTGATCTTTATGCCGGTAAGCTTTGTGAACTCGCTGTTAATGTCGAGAAGTCCGTCGGTACCGTCGGAGATATATTCGCCCCAGTTATAGACATTGAGGGTGACGTTCTGCCCCTTTAATGCAGAATAATAATCCGGGTCCTCAACGCTGAGTGTCATTATCTCCTCTTCCTCGGTAACCTCTTCTTCCTCCGTATCCTCGACTATGTGCGAGCAGCCGCACACAATTACGGAGCTTAGCAGGAGGGCAAGTATCAGTGATAAATATTTTTTCATTGCAGCTTACCCCCTTTTTTTACCGCGCTTCTGCGCTCATAGATGTTTTTCGATACAAGTATCGCGATTACTATAAGGAAGATAATAGTCGAAAGCGCGTTGATCTCGGGACTGATCTTTCGTCTTGTCATGGAGTAAATCGTGATCGGGAGCGTCTGCGCCCTTGAGCCGTTCGTGAAGTAGCTGATAACGAAGTCATCAAGCGAGAACGTTAAGGACATCATAAGACCCGAAAGTATTCCCGGCATGATTTCGGGAAGCACGACCTTGAAGAACGCCTGAACAGGAGAACAGCCGAGGTCCTGCGCCGCCTCGTAGATATTCGGGTTCATTTGTCTGAATTTCGGCATGATGTTCAGGATTACATACGGCACATTAAAGGTGATGTGCGCTATGATGAGAGTTCCGAAGCCGAATTCAAAGTTCATTCTTGCCGCGAAGAACACAAACAGCAGCATCATTGACACACCGGTTACAATCTCAGGATTTACGATCGGTATGTTGTTTACGTTCAGCGTGATCGCCTTTGGTACCTTCTTCATTGAGTTGATTCCCACGGCTGCCGCTGTTCCGAGAATTGTGGCGCCTACCGCGGAGATAACCGCGACTATAATGGTGTTAAGCAGTGAGCGGAGAATAAGCTCATTATGAACCAGCTTTACATACCAGTCGAAGGTAAAGCCCGTCATATGGCTGTGGCTCTTTGTGGTGTTGAACGAAAACACGATCAGCACAAATATAGGCACATAGAGAAACAGCATTACAAGCAGGAGATACAGCTTTGAAATAATTGAAGTCTTTTTCATTTTGGTACCTCCTTATATAAGCGGCTTGTCGTCGTCAACATCGAACTGGTTCATCAGCGTCATAATCAGAAGGACAATGACCATGAGAACAAGCGATATTGCCGCGCCGAGGTTCGGGTTGTACGAGTTGCCCAAGAACTGCATTTCGATAAGGTCGCCGATAAGCAGGTTACCGCCGCCGCCGAGCATTCTTGAAATAATAAAGGTACTTATCGCCGGAACGAACACCATTGTTATTCCTGACATGACGCCGGGCATTGAGAGCGGAAGTATAACCTTGGAAATAACCTTTGTACGGTTGCAGCCGAGGTCCTGCGCCGCTTCAAGCACGCTCTTATCGATCTTTACCATTACATTGTAAACAGGCAGCAGCATAAACGGAAGATAGTTGTAAACCATTCCGAGAACAACCGCGCCCTGAGTATTGAGCATTTTAAACGGTCCAAGTCCGAACAGTCCGAAAAGCTGATTGAGAACTCCGTTGTTACCGAGGATCGTCATCCACGCGTAGGTCCTGAGCAGGAAGTTCATCCACATCGGAAGCATTACTATCATCAGAAGCGTTCCCTGATAGCTTGTATCCATTTCCGAAAGTATCATGGCTGTGGGATAGGCGATAATAAGACATATTGCCGTAGCTATCGCCGCAAGCCATATTGAACGGATAAAGATATTTGTATACTGCGATACGTTTGCGACATAGTCAAGCGTGAAGCGCCCGTTTTCAAAGAATGCAAAGTATGCGACCATCAGCAGCGGAACGACAACGAAAACTGCCATCCATGCCAGATAAGGAGCAGAAACTATTTTTTTCATTTTCCCTCCTCCATCTTATTCATTATATGTATATCGTCGGGACCGAAGCTGAGACCTACGGTGTCGTTTATAGTCGCGGCCTTTGTCGAGTGGACAAGCCAGTCGTGGTCATACGCCTCAATAAGCATTTCATAGTGCACGCCCTTAAACGTAACGGATTTTACAACACCGGAAATATGCTCGTCGTCCTGCGGGATAATGGTTATATCCTCGGGGCGGATAACAACGTCAACAGGCTTGTTCTCGCCGAAGCCGCTGTCAACGCATTCAAAGTTCTTGCCGCTTATGGTGACAAGTCTGTCGCGGACCATAAGTCCGTCAAGAATATTGCTTTCGCCGATAAAGTCCGCGACAAACGCGTTTTTCGGCTCGTTATATATATCGACAGGGGAGCCTATCTGCTGAATGCTGCCGCCGTTCATTACAACAACGGTATCGCTCATGGTGAGAGCCTCCTCCTGGTCATGAGTTACATAGATAAAAGTGATTTCAAGACGCTGCTGCATACGCTTCAGCTCGATCTGCATTTCCTTTCGCAGCTTTAAGTCGAGAGCGCCCAACGGTTCGTCCAGCAGCAGTATTTTCGGTTCGTTGACAAGCGCTCTGGCAATGGCGACTCGCTGCTGCTGACCGCCGGAAAGACGGTTCACGGAGCGTTTTTCAAAGCCGGTAAGGTTTACAAGCTCCAGCATTTCCTTAACCTTGCGGTTAATTTCGCTTTCGGGCAGCTTCTTTACCTTCAGACCGAACGCAATGTTGTCATAAACGTTTAGATGCGGAAACAGCGCGTAGCGCTGGAACACTGTGTTTACATTGCGCTTATGCGGCGGGACTGCCTTGATGTCCTTGCCCTCAAATTCGACAATGCCGGAATCCGGGGTCAGAAAGCCTCCGATAATACGGAGCGTCGTGGTTTTTCCGCAGCCGGAGGGCCCAAGGAAGGTTACAAATTCCTTGTCGCGTATATCCAGATTGATATTGTCCAGAACACGCTCCCCGTCAAAGGAAACACAGATGTTTTTTAGACTGATGATGTTTTTCTTCAATTTTCTACCTCCAATCGGTTTTTTAAATATTTTCAATATTGAGATATAATATCTCAGAAAACATTATAGCAAATAATGACGGAAAACACAATATAAATTTGGAAAAAAATATTATCAAATTAATGTAAACTGTCCGAAGGGAGTAATTGACAAGATGAGAAAAATAATATATAATATAATCAGGTTAATATAAGTATTGAGAGGCGATAGGAATGATAAGTAATCAGCAGAAGCTGAAACAAAAAGCGGCGCCCGCGCTTGCCGCTTGTCTGATTTGGAGTATTGCGCTGTAATTTACGACAACAGTTTTCCGAAAACTGTTTCCGTGAAGGCGGGCGGCGGTCTTGACGGACTGCGGCAGAAAATAGAAAGAGCGGGCGGAGAGCTTGAGGTAAAATGTGAAAACGGTGTCCGTACGTATGTAAGGCTTATGAAACAGGAGGGAATGATGTGATGGTTAAAGTATTAATTGTAGACGATCAGCGTACCGGACGTCATGCTCTGGAGGGATATGTTAAGAACACTGACGGCTGTATTCTTGTTAATTCCATAGAAAATGCTTCAATGGCGGAGCTTTACTGCTCTCGTGGACAAATTGACTTGATTTTAATGGACGTATGCACCGCGCACGGAGAGAGCGGACTTGCCGCGGCGGCAAAGATAAAGCGGCATTATCCGCGCGTTAAAATCATTATTGTAACCTCAATGCCGGAGCACAGCTTTATCGAGAAGGCAAAGCAGGCCGGCTGTGAGAGCTTCTGGTACAAGGATATAGGCGATGAGCTGCTCCCGGACGTTATCCGCCGCACAATGGCGGGAGAAAGCGTATATCCTGATGCCGCTCCCGTGCTTGATATCGGTCTTGCCAAAAGCAATGAGTTTACACCGCGTGAGCTTGAAGTCTTGCGTGAGATTATAAGCGGCAGCACCTATAAGGAGATTGCGAAGGATCTGGGGATTTCGGAAAATACCTTGAAAACGCATATTAAAAGCCTTTTGTCCAAAAGCGGATATAAAAGCACTCTTCAGCTCGCGGTGGAGGCGGTGAATAAAAAACTGATACTGCCGGGATTTTGAGGAAAAAAACGTATCGCTTGTATAGGCGGTACGTTTTTTGTATCACCTTTTTGTGTGATGTATTTTTTGGATTTTTTGTTATAATCCGATTTTTGACACTTAAATGAACAAAAAAGTCTTATGAACCGCATAAC
>JBJEFT010000218.1:0-1978 GCA_051874315.1 Candidatus Ornithomonoglobus sp. | reverse complement strand
CCGCAAAGGTTGACTTACCCATGCCCGGTCGTCCCGCAATGATGATAAGCTCGCCGCCATGAAAGCCGCCGCAGCGTCTGTTCAGCTCGGCAAAGCCGGTGTCAAGACCTGTTATACCTCCGTCATTGCCGGCATTTTTGGCAATCGTTTCATAGCTTGTCTGCAATATTTCGCTTATATGGACAAGATCGTTTGACTGTCTTGATGCGGATACGTCAAAAATAAGCTGCTCTGAGCGCTCCAGAAGCACAGACAGCGGGTCCTCCTCGCTGTATGCCATCTTAGTAATTGAGGATGCGCTCTGTATAAGCTGACGTACAACAGCCTTTCCTTTTATAATATCGGAATAATACTTTACATGCTGAGTGGTCGGCACGCTTGACGAAAGATTTTTCAGGTATTCTATTCCGCCTACAGCGTCAAGCTTTCCGTTGACCTTCAGCTGCTCCGATACCGTTACAAAGTCAATATCCTTATTGTCATTGAACAAATCCATAATCGCCTGGAAAATGAACTTGTTTGCGGTAAAATAAAAGTCCGAGGGCTTTAATATCTCCGCCGCGTCACTAAGACTTGACGAGTCGCTCAGCGCGCTGCCCAGAACAGCCTGCTCAGCCTCCATGTTGAAGGGGAGATCACGCTCGGCAACCAGTCTTGAATCCAGGGCATCAACAGGAACTCCACCGCTCTGCGGCTCCTGCTCATAGTTTTCATTAAAATCCGCCATCACTGTTTGACAACTTCAACCTTAAGCTCGCCTGTTACGCCGGTATAAAGCTTGACCTTTACATTCACAGTGCCGAGAACCTTTATTCCGTCCGGCAGAACGAATTTTTTCTTATCGAGCTTTATGTGGTGCTGCGCGGTAAGCGCGTCCGCAATATCCTTTGTTGTGACAGAACCGAAAAGCTTGCCGTTATCGCCCGCCTTTGCCTTGATAACGACCTTGATTTCCTCAAATTTTTCGGCGATCCTCTTAGCCTCCTCAGTTTCGGTCTTTATCTTATATTCAAGCGACTCCTGCTTGCCCTTGAGGACATTTATATTTTCCTTCGTAGCTTCCTTTGCAAGCCCCTTCGGGAAAAGAAAGTTTCTGGCATAGCCGTCAGAAACCTTGACCATCTGACCCTTTTTGCCCTGACCCTTTACGTCCTGAGTTAAAATAACCTGCATTTTATTCCTCTCCTTTGTTCTTCTTATTCCTTAATATCCGCAAGATACGACCTTACCGCCGCGCCCGCTCTTTTAATGCCTTCGTCCACATCAATGCCCTTTATATACGCGCCGGAAACGGTAGCATGACCGCCGCCGCCGAGCTTTTCCATAATGATCTGGACATTCATTGTGCCTACAGACCTTGCGCTGAAGCCCGTGCCGCCCTCTGCGGGATAGACAACCACCGATGCCATCACGTTATTGAGGTTGAGCATTTCATCAGCAGCCTGCGATGCAACCATTCGTATATTCTTATATGATTTGTAAGTTTTGCCTATAGCGATATTCTCAGCTATCATAACCGATGAATTCACAATTTCGGCTTTGAGTGTATAATCCTCCTTTGTTGTGCAGAACATTCTGCGCACCGCGACTGTGTCAAGTCCCATTTTTCTGAGATATGACGCCGCCTCAAAGGTTCTCGCGCCTGTTTTAAGCATAAAATTCTTTGTATCCATAATGATACCGGTATAAAGGCACTGCGCCTCCTGCTTTGTTATCGCGCCGCCTATACCCATATATTCAATAAGCTCCGTAACCATTTCACAGGTTGACGACGCATACGGCTCATGATAAATGAGCGAGCACGGACTGATAAACTCCGTCGATCTCCTGTGATGGTCGATAAGAACCACCTTGCTCACCTTTTCAAGAAGCTTAGGACATGGAAGCATTGACGGACGGTGTGTGTCAAGAACGACCAGCAGAGTGTCCTTTGTTACCTCCTCAAGGATTTCATTCTCATCCATAAACATGCCGTTAT
>JBJEFT010000217.1:0-1978 GCA_051874315.1 Candidatus Ornithomonoglobus sp. | reverse complement strand
GGAGCTTGTGTTCTCCAACGGATATGACAAGGGGGTTAAGGTAGGACCGCAGACGGGAGACGTTGCGGACATGACCTCCTTTGAGGAATTTCTGACAGCGTATAAGGCGCAGTCGGACTATCAGGTTCAGATGATGGTAAACGCAAACAACGCTATTGACGTTGCTCACCGGGAGCGCGCTCCGCTGCCGTTTGTCGCATCACTCGTTGACGACTGTATAAAGACAGGAAAGACCATGGAGGAGGGCGGCGCTCATTATAACTTCACCGGTCCGCAGGGCTTCGGTATCGCCAATATGACGGACGCTCTTTACACAATAAAGCGGCTTGTCTTTGAAGAAAAGAAATATACGCTCACCGATTTCAAGGAGGCAATGGCTCTTAACTACGGTCACGGGCTTACGCCTAAGGCTGCGCAGGCGGCTACCGAGGAGGTTGTAAAGAATGTGATCGCCGAGGGCAGGCAGGTTGATGAAACCATGATCGCGGGCGTGTTTAAGATGTTCCTTGAGGGCGTGTGCAGCGATGAGCAGAAGACGCGCTTTGATCAGATGAGAAAGGATATTGACGCTGTTCCCAAGTACGGAAACGACATTGAGGAGGTTGACCTCTTCGCAAGAGAAACGGCGTATATCTATACAAAGGAGCTTAACAAGTATAAGAATCCGCGCGGCGGTATCTTCCAGGCGGGACTTTATCCTGTATCGGCAAATGTACCTCTGGGTGAGCAGACCGGCGCGACTCCGGATGGCAGACTTGCGAATACTCCGGTAGCCGACGGCGTAGGCCCGAGAGGCGGTTATGATATATACGGTCCAACGGCTGCGGCAAACTCTGTTGCAAAGCTTGACCACGCTATGGCATCAAACGGAACGCTCTACAACCAGAAGTTCCATCCGAGCGCGCTTGCGGGAGTTGAGGGCTTGCAGAAGTTTGTATACTACATAAGAGGATATTTTGACCAGAAGGGAATGCATATGCAGTTTAACGTTGTTGACCGCGAAACGCTCCTTGACGCGCAGAAGCACCCGGAAAAATATAAGTCGCTTGTTGTAAGAGTTGCGGGCTACAGCGCGTTGTTCACAACGCTTTCGCGCTCACTCCAGGATGATATTATCGCAAGAACGGAACAGACATTTTAATATGAATAATTTACGGGAGCCTGAAAACGGCTCCCATATACTATTATTTGATGAGGAAATATATATGGATTATTTAAAGGCGCGAGGCCGAATATTTGATATTCAGCGCTATTCGATACATGACGGTCCGGGGATAAGGACAATAGTGTTCTTAAAGGGCTGTCCGCTCCGGTGCAGATGGTGCTGCAATCCTGAGGGGCAGGAGTGGAAGGAGCATGATATGCTTATCGGCGGCAATATGAAGCACTATGGTGAGGATATAACCGTTGAGGAGCTTATGCCGCGGCTTATCCGCGACGAGTTCTATTACATAAGAAGCGGCGGAGGAATTACGCTTTCCGGCGGCGAATGTCTGCATCAGCCGGATTTTGCGCCGCATATTCTTCACGCGTCGCATGATCTCGGCTATAACACCTGTATTGAAACGACAGGTTATCAGGACTGGAGCATAATAGAAAGGTATCTTCCGCATCTTGACCATGTTCTTATGGACATAAAGCATATGGACAGCGCAAAGCACAAGGCGTTTACGGGTGTTCCGAACGAGCTTATACGCGAGAACGCGCTGAAATTCGCGCAGTCGGGCATTGATCTTACGATTCGTGTGCCTGTGATCCCGACGTTTAACAATACGCCGGAGGAGATTTCAGACATCGCGGGCTTTGCCGCGTCGCTGCCGGGGGTCAAGCGGCTTCATCTTCTGCCGTATCACCGTCTTGGGCAGGGCAAATATGACGGTTTGGGACGCGAATATACCATGAGGGGCATAGAGCCTATGACGCATGATTATATGGATATGCTTTTAGAGGTGGCTAAAAGAAGCGGTATTGAGTGTCA
>JBJEFT010000216.1:0-1988 GCA_051874315.1 Candidatus Ornithomonoglobus sp. | reverse complement strand
TATAATGACGGGGAGCATGATTTTGTACCGTCAATAAAGGCATACAAGGCAGAATCCAAGGGCGCGGTAGTTATATTTGCCGGCGGAGGCTATGCCATGAAGGCTAATCACGAGGGCCCGGTCATGGCTGAATGGCTTCAGTCAGCGGGAATAACCTGCTTTGTTGTGGATTACCGCGTTGCGCCTTATCAGCACCCGGCAGAGCTTTCGGATGCGATGAGAGCCGTAAAATATGTAAGATTTTATGCTGATAAGTATAATATAAACAGCGATAAGATTGCCGTTATGGGCTTCAGCGCCGGCGGACATCTCGCAGGCTCCGTATCGGTTCATTATGATAAGGATATATACGAGGATACGGACAGAATTGACAAGGAGTGCTGCAGACCTGACGCTACGATCCTCGGCTATCCTGTAATTGATATGGGCTATTACCGTCATGACGGATCGAGGGCAAACCTTCTCGGACAGCGCTCAACAGAGAGAATGAACGACTTTATGTCGCTGCATAAGCAGGTAAATGAAAACACACCTGAGGCATTCCTCTGGCATACATCGACCGATCAGGCAGTCCCGGTCATGAACTCGCTTCTCTATGCGCAGGCGCTGAGCGCCGAAAGTATTCCGTACGAGCTGCATATTTATCCGATAGGCGGCCACGGTCTCGGTCTTGCGCCGGATATGCCCTATGTCGCAAAGTGGCAGAATGACCTTCTTGACTGGTTAAAGCTCAAGGGCTGGAAATAAAATCGGGAATAAAAGAAGACTGCGTAAAACTCATTTGAGTTTTGCACAGCCTTCTTTTTAAATGTATTTTATTCCGTTTCGGCGGAAACAGAATACGGAAGGGCGTATCTTTCGCTGAAGGAAGCGCGCAATGCCTTATATCCGTCATCATTTCTTCTGTGGCTCATTACATTATGGACATCGTAATTTTCGTTATTAAGCTCTATTATAGCCGCCGCGACATTTGCGCAGTGGTCTGATATTTTTTCCAGAGCGGTTATATAATCGGTGAATATAAATCCCTGAGTTACGCTGCATCGTCCCTCCTGCATACGCTTTATATGGCGTGTCTTAAGATCATTTCTAAGCTTGTCTATAACGTCCTCCAGAGGCTCGACCTTATTGGCAAGTGAAACATCATTACCAGAAAACGCGCTGATCGTGAGATCGATAATTTCGCTCACCGCATTTACCATGATCGTTATTTCCTGTCTTGCCTTTTCGGAGAAATGCACATCCTTCTCGTGTTTTTCTCTTGCCGTGAACACAAGGTCGGCGGCATAGTCGGTTATTTTTTCAAAATCAGATATTGCGTGAAGCAGTATTGATACCTTTCTCGCGTCAGTGGCAATGAGCTTCTGCGCCGACAGCTTTATAAGATACGCGCCGAGCGCGTCCTCATATTCATCCGCCATGTTTTCGTTTTCTATAATTCTTTTATCGTTTTTCTCCGAATATTCTGCAACACATTCCTGAACAAGCGTAAAGCTGTCCTTTGCTATATACGCCATATTTGTGGCAAGCGTCATGCACTGCTCAACGGCAAAGGACGGTGTCTGCAAAAATCTTTCATCAAGAATGGCAAAGCCGGAGGTGTCCTTTCCCTCCTTGATCGTCATTCTTGCAAGCCGCTCCAAAAGCTTATTAAACGGCAGAAGCACCGCTGTTGCCGAAATGTTGAATATTGTATGCACCACCGCTATTTTAAACGGGTCAACAGGGCCGGATGTAAATTCAAAATGTATGAACGCGTTAGCCGTATAGAATACGACGAGGAACAAAACAGTTCCTATAATGTTAAAATACAGATGCACCATAGCCGCGCGCTTTGCGTTCTTACCCGCTCCTATACATGAAATCAGCGCCGTTACGCATGTGCCGATATTCTGACCCATAATAATCGGTATTGCCGCGCCGAAGGTTATCTTTCCCGTTGCGGAAAGAGCCTGTAAAATACCGACGGACGCTGATGATGACTGAAT
>JBJEFT010000215.1:0-1991 GCA_051874315.1 Candidatus Ornithomonoglobus sp. | reverse complement strand
TGAGCATAAAATATTCAAAAATATCGCAGTTCTGCTATTACTTGACGATATAAATAAACTGTAACAAAAAACCGCCGCAAAGCTCAATGAGTTTTACAGCGGTCACTGCGTTTAATATTTAATTTCTGACAATTTTTTTATTTCCGCACTTCTTACAGAACAGAGAATCGCTCTCATTCGGCGTTCCGCACTGTGTACAAAACCACTGCTTGGGCTGCGCCGTCTGCACAGGCGGCTCTGCCGGTCTTACAGGCTGCACAACAGGCTGTTCTCCGGTTCCTGCAGGCTGCATCGGTTTCTGCGCATTGTCAGAACTCTGATACGGCTGAGCACTGTATCCGCCGGCCGGCTGCTGATAACCGTAATTATTCTGATTAAAATAGTTCTGCTGTGATGCGGCATTCTGCGCCTCCTGATAGAAGCCCGCCATAATAAGTCCTTTAAAAAGCGGCATAAAGATTGCAAGCAATACTACACCTATAACACAAATCAACCATCCTATATAAGGAATTAAGGCAATCGCAGCAAATAATGCCAAAAGCAGGAAAAACACAACCCATATAATAATATCTGCAGCAAACATTACAAGCTTATGTCCTTTGGTTTCTTTTTTAGACAACGTCAGCGCTTCAACAGGAGAAACCTCCGGACGTGAAAGCAGTATGTATGGTGTAAACCGATACTGATACATCTTTACAATTCCCGCAACCGGAACAAGAATCCATATTATCTCCCATAATGCATACCAAAGCATTCCCAGTGTAACCCTCGGAAAGCACTTATTCTTTCTGCTGAATCCCCTGAAAAGCTGCTCTGCCGTTATCTCAATACCGTTATATCCTTCAAGATACAACGCTGACATACCTGCAGAAAGTGTCAGAACTGCAGGTATTGATATGAACGGCGCAAAAGCAAACATAATTTGTATTACAACCGCTATAACCGAATAGGCGATTGATGTACTCCACAGAACAATAGGCTTACGTCTCAATATATCAAATGAACGATTAAAAACATTCCCCATCATTACAAATACCGTCCTTTCTCGATCCGTTTATTTCATTATTATATCATGCCTTGCCGGACCGTTTGAAACTATCCTGATCGGAACCTCAAGCTCCTTCTCGATAAACTCAATGTAGTTACGGCAGTTTTCGGGAAGGTCCTCATACTTCTTTATACCGCGGATATCCTGCTTCCAGCCCGGAAGCACCTTAAGTACAGGCTTTGCTCTTTCAAGTCTTGCTGTCGTCGGGAAGTCCCTTGTTACCTCACCGTCTATCTCATAGCCCACGCATACCGGAATCTCATCAAGGTATCCGAGGACGTCAAGAACCGTAAACGCAACCGCTGTTGTACCCTGCACACGGCAGCCGTAGCGTGAAGCCACACAGTCAAACCAACCCATTCTGCGCGGACGACCCGTTGTTGCGCCGTACTCTCCGCCGTCACCGCCGCGTCTGCGCAGCTCGTCAGCCTCCTCGCCGAATATCTCCGAAACAAACGCTCCCGCGCCTACAGCCGATGAATATGCCTTTACGACCGTGATAATTTCCTTTATCTCATACGGCGGTATACATGCGCCGATCGCGCCGTAGCCGGCGAGAGTTGACGAAGATGTTGTCATCGGATAAATACCGAAATCCGGATCCTTCAAAGAACCAAGCTGTCCCTCAAGAAGAACCGTCTTGCCTTCCTTGATCGCCTTGCTCATGAACGCTACCGAGTCGATAACGTACGGCTTTATCATTTTTGCATACTCCTTGCAGGTTGCAAAAATCTCATCCGCGTCAAGCAGCGGCTTGTGATATATATACTCAAGCATAAGGTTCTTGACCTCAAGAACATTCCTGATCTTTTCCTTTAATCTTTCGTCCTCGAAAAGCTCCCATACCTGAAAGCCTATCTTTGAAAACTTATCCGAGAAGAACGGAGCAATGCCTGACTTCGTTGAACCGAACTGGCGGTCTGAAAGTCTTTCCTCCTCATAC
>JBJEFT010000214.1:0-7660 GCA_051874315.1 Candidatus Ornithomonoglobus sp. | reverse complement strand
ATCACATTCTTTACAAGCATAAAAACAGCATTTGAAAATATTAAGAATGGTATTACGACTGTGTTTGATGGAATAAAAACTATCATAAGCGGTGTATTTCAGTTCATTGTAGGCATTTTTACGCTGAATATTGATACAATCAATAATGGAGTACAAAGCATAAAAGACGGATTTTTTACTGCATTCGAGGGTGTAAAACAAATCGTAACAAATGTGTGGACAGCAATAACATCGGCGGCAAGTCTTGTGTGGAACAACATAACAACGGTTGTATCCGGTGCGATAAACGGAGTAAAGACACAGATAAGTACAGTGACAGGAACCGTCAGTAGCGTGTTTAATTCGGTTAAAAACACAATTTCTAATACATTTGAGAGTGTGAAGTCTAAGGTTGTATCTGTATTTGAAAATGTTAAGAGTACAATTTCAAATGCGATAAGTACAATAAAAGGCTACTTCAATTTCAGTTGGTCACTGCCGAAGATAAAGCTGCCGCATTTTAAGATAACAGGTTCATTCAGCCTTAATCCGCCGTCCGCACCGAACTTTGGTGTTGAGTGGTATAAAAACGGCGGTATCATGACACGCCCGACAATGTTCGGCATGAACGGCACAAATGCGATGGTCGGCGGCGAGGCGGGTGCGGAGGCAATACTTCCGCTTGATATGCTGTGGAGCAAGCTCGCACAGATTTTGAGTAATCAGAATTCAAACGCGAAGCCGGCAGTGAATAACTATGTAACCGTGACGGTAAATGCAGATAATGCAAATGCTGATGAAATAGCGGATACAGTAGCAAAGAGGATTGTGGAGAGTATTGAGAATATATAGAATTTTGATGTAAAATGTATTGCGAAATGAATGTTCGTATGATATAATAAAAATGTCGGAGAAATCCGATGTTAAAGGTAAGATTGAAAACGATGTAAATCGGACGGTTATGCCACTCTCCGAAAGGAGGTGGTTGCTATGAGAAATTACATAAAAAGAGCTCTTAGAGTTATACTTTTCGTAATTATATTTCTTATAGTTTTCGCTATAAAAGCAAAATAACCGCTCCTCCTGCAAGATAAGCGGTTATCTTTGATAAACGATTATTCTGGCATGACCGTTTGAAGTCTTGCCTTTTTCTATTATCATTATAATATATTTTATGCGGGCTGTCAAGTATGACAGCTATTTTGTTTGTAAAATTTTTGTTATGGAGGACAGTATGGATATATATTTAAGTGTAAACAACCGCGCCGAGGTTATACGTCTGCCTGTCATTCCTCCTGAGTTCACTATATCAAAACCACAGAATACAGAAACGTTTGAAACAGTATCACAGGGCGAGCTTCAGCTTATCGGTGTGCCGAAACTAAAAGGCATCACTATTTCAAGTTTCTTTCCTATTCGTGATTATCCGTATCTTCGTGATACTTCAATGAAAGGCTGGGAGTATGTGTACAAGATTGATACTTGGATAGAACAAAAGCTGCCGATACGGCTTGTTATAACGGACACACCGATAAATATGGCGGTAGCTGTGAAAAACTTTGACTATTCGATAAAGACAGACGGCGATTTATGGTATAATCTTCAGCTTGAAGAATTTCCCTTGCCGATGGGTTAAGAGGTGGTTCTATGGCTTATGAGAGTAATTATGGAGTTTCCGGCAGAGCCGTTATTCAGAAAAAGCTGCTCAATCTTAGTGATATACCGTCAAACGGCTCTCTTGCAATATATGCAGGTGATACCGAGATTACGAAAAACATCGTCGGTGTAAGTTGGAAAAACAGTATATATGAACTTGCTACAACGCTCTCCTTTGAAATCGCAAAGACGGATAATGCGTATCTTAAAGACCTCATATACACACCCAAGCTTGGTGAGGTTATTCGTATTGTTACAAACACAGAGGTGTTTCGTGGTATTGTAGTAAAGGTTGATGACGGTGATAAAAATACAAACAAGTACACAGCCGTTGACCTCGGTTGGTATCTGAACAAGACAAGTCAGACATATCAGTTCAAGGACATAACGGTAAAAGATGCGATAAAGGAAATATGCGTCGATTTATCAATTCCGATTGATGATATTTGCGACCTTTCGGCTGTGATAACGCAGATATATTTTGATAAATGTGTTTCGGATATTATAAAGGACTTGCTGTCAAAGTGCGGCGGTGATTATAACTATGACTTTACTCCGACAGGACTGCGTGTTTATAAGATTGGTGACCTTATTGCATATCCTGAATTTCGATTGGCAAGTAACCTTGCACAGTGCTACTCACCTAATTACAAAGGCAATGTAAGTCATTCGGAAAGCATAGAAGATATGAAAAACTCTATCAAGGTGGTTTCAGAAAAAGATAACGTGTACACAGAACTTATGGTTCTGCAAAACGGTGAACTAATTGACGAGTATGGTTTTCTGCAGAAGGTTATAAAGATAGATCCCGAAAAAGAAAATGCGGATACTGTCGCAAATAGTGAGCTGTGGTGGAACGGCAGAACAAGGGAAAGCTTCGGCTTTGAAATCATAGAAAAGTATGACAGCTACACAAGAGCCGGTGAGGTTATTATGGTAGACGGTATAAATTATGTGATTGAAAGCACAGAACACCGTTTGAGTAACGGGTGGCATTTTAATAAGTTGGAATTGCAAAAATGTCTGTGAATTTGAATATAGTGTCGTATAATGGGATTGCATTATTAGTAATAATGTGGTAAAATATATTAAAACATATAAAAGATTTAATAAGGGAATATGTTATGGAAAAATTTTTAAAATGGATTAATAAGCATAAAAAGTTAATTGCAGCTTTTATTATTTTACTCGTTTTTTTGCCTATTGCAATTATACATATTTTGTTTAAATGGCATTCGAATTGTAGTTTTATTGAAGCAGAATGGGAAGCTGGCGAAGTGTTGGGATATTTTGGAGATGTATTATCATTTGTTGGAACTGTTGTTTTAGGTTATGTTGCTATTGCACAAACAGAAAAAGCAAACCAGTTAAATAAAGAACTTCTTAATATCGAAAAAGATAGAGTAAAACCATGTATGGATATTTCTTCTTCGCAGTTATATAAAATTTTTTTATCAAAGGATATGCATGAAAAATTGGTATCACTTGATAGGAATAATGCAATGATAATGAATTTACTCTATACAAGTAATCCACGTTCTGGGGTTGAAACCAATAGTGTATTGATTGAGATAGAAGTGTTGAACACTGGATATAGTGATATAAGAAGAATTATAGTTAAAAATGTTGTTTTCTATTTAGCAGTAACGGATCCTTTCAATTCTTCAAACAAAAAAATTGCTATGCTAAGTGGAAATAGTAGCTTAAAAAAAGGAGAAAGTAAAAAATTATATATATATGTCAATCGAGAAATCTCCACAGAAGAAGAACTATATAATAAATGGTATGAGGATAATATTGATAAGTTAATGCCTCATATAGAATTAGAATTAGTGTTGGAAACTGTGACAGGGCAGTTATATATTGAAGAAATTGTCTGTGGTTCTGGGTGGGATATAAGTATGCAGAATTCAGAAAATACAGCAACACGTTCTATAGGTGTAACAAATATAATGGTTAAAGAGAAAATTTAGAAAATAAATTAAAATATAATTGTGAAACCTAAAGCGATTACATCATGTAGTCGCTTTTTTATGCCATGAAAGGAGAACACTATGACCAACATAACAAAGCTTGCAAAGCACATCAAAGCAAGGGACAATCCCGCACCGTACACTCCGATGTTCGGCAAAATCATATCTCTGCCGGAGCTGAAAATACGGCTCGGTACAAGAGTGCTTTTAACAAAATCAGATATTAAAGCTACATTTGATATTTACGATAAAGTTGTACATGACGGGCATACCGAGTATGTGTATCTTAATAAGACAGTTGTTTTGCTGCCGTATTCCGGTGATAATAAATTTATTGCGATTGGAGTGATAGAGGAATGAAAAACGCATACAACTTCGACTTCAAGCGAAGTGAATTTGTTATGTCCGGAGGTTCTGTTTCAGTACTTACAGGCATTGATGCACTAATGCTTTGGATTGACAAAACAATCCGCACACAGTTTGGGCGGTACTCTATTTACAACGGTAAAAATTACGGTGCCAATATCGAGGATTTGATAATCGGAAAAAGCTATGGCTTTGATTTTGTGGAGTCGGAGCTGAAGCGAGAGATTGAAACCGCACTTTTACGGCATGAGGATATATTGGGCATGGATAAATTTTCTGTTGCAAAAAAAGGTACTGTGCTTGAGGTGAGTTTCACGCTTAAAACCGTGTACGGAAATATAGACAAGGAGGTTAGGTATGACGGTTGATGAGATAATTGAATATATGCTTGCGAGCGTTCCGAGTGAGTATGACACTTCGGTTGGCTCGTTTTTTTATGACCTTCTTTATCCGGTAGCAGAGCAGATATACCGTTTGCAGAGTGATATTTTATTTCTTGAACAAAATGCATTTGCACTTACAGCCGTTGGCGAACACCTCGACCGCAAGGTTGCCGAGCAAGGTATCACACGCAAACAAGCCACGTTTGCAAAAGGCACTGTCCGTATCAGCGGTGATGTTGGTGCAGTAATTCCGAAAGGGGCAAAGGTTGCGGCAAATGATATACTTTTCGCTGTTGACGAGGAAACAGTAATTCCAAACAGCGGATATGTTGATGTGTCGGCAACTTGTACGATTGCCGGAAGTGCGGGCAATGCGGCGGTTGGTCAGATTAACCGTTTCCCTGTTACACTCCCGAAACTTACCGATGTTACAAACATAACAGCCTTTACGGGCGGTTATGACGCGGAAACCGACAGTGAGCTTTTGGAGCGTTATCTTGAAAAGGTATCACGTCCGAATGTCAGCGGCAGCAAATATCACTATATCGAATGGGCAAAGGAAGTCAGCGGTGTCGGTGAGGTGAGCGTCATACCGCTGTGGAATGGTCCGGGGACGGTTAAAGTGGTTATTGTAGACAGTCTTAATCAGCCGGCAATGGATGATTTGATTACAGCGGTTTCGGAGCATATCGAAGAACTAAGACCTATCGGAGCAAATGTTACAGTTGTGAGTGCAAAAGCACTTACAGTTAATATTTCCGTGAACATTACAAATGATGTGACGGAGGAAATGACAGAGAACATCAAGACAGCAATTTCAAATTATTTAAGCGGCGATGCAATCAAGAAATCGTATATCTCGTATGCGAAAATTGGCGGCTGTATATTGACGGTTGACGGTGTTGACGATTATGCAAATTTAAAGATAAATGGCGGAACTGCAAATATATCAATACCCGCCGGAAGTGTGCCTGTGCTTGGGAGTGTGGTGATTACATGATAGAAAAGTTACCATACTATTACCGCAAATCAAAGGTTGTCGAAGAATTGTATGCGGCGGTGCAAAAAATTCTTGATAAGATTTCAGCGGATATTTCTGCTGAGGATTTATCACTTTTCATCACAACAACTACGGATTTCTACTTGCATGAAAAGGACGTCGGATTGTCTGTGATAACTGCCGATAATGAAACCAAACGCGCCAGAGTAATTGCACGAATACAAGGAAACAGTGTACTGACCAAATCGTCACTGTATGAGCTGATTAATATTTATGATAAAACAGGCTGTACTATCACAGAGGATTTTGCGAATTACACGGTTACAATAGCCTTTACGGGCAGAAAAGGCAAACCGTATAATTTCAATGAGATACAGTCAGCCGTTGACGAAGTAAAGCCTGCACATATCAAGATTGAGTATGTGTTTGAGAAAAACATATGGAATGATCTCAGACTAAAGCTTAATACTTGGGGCAATGCGATCTCGCTTACATGGGGTGATGCCGAGGATTATGACGGCAGAACATGGCTGTATGTTGAAGGCGAAAATGTATATTTAAGAGAGGACGGCGCAAACGCGTATGTTGTGTTTAAAAACGGCATACCGTACGCGCGCCTGTTATGAGGAGGAATGTTAGATGGAATACACATCAAATTACAAATTCAAACTTCCGGCTAAAACGGACGTTATTGACATCACAGTATTAAATTCTAACTTTAGTGCTGTCGATGCCAAATTAGCCGCATTGGAAAAGAAAACTGACACTGTTCAGCTTTCAGACACACTTGAGATTGTAAGCGCAAGCGGTTCCGTATCATTTTATCACGGTACATCTACCCCGTTTACTTCGATTTTGCAGAATGTGAAAACTACATGGGGTGACGCGGTATTCAGAAATAAATACGGAACTGTGTCAGCGTCTGCCGGAAGTAAGATTTCGGTTGCGATTACTCTTGAGGTTGTAGGCGGAGTGATTTATTGGGACGAGTATTATAACGGTGCAAGCGGCGGTGAAATATCAATCGGTACAACTACTCTCACACAGACTGCTACGGGAGATACGACAGGCTCGTTCAGTTATACAAATTCTGCGGCATCAGAGCCGAAAACGCTTGAACTGCGTGATGCAATCCTTGAGCTTGCACAGCAGATACAGGCACTGAGAAAGGAATGATAGATTATGGCTGAGGATATACGCTTGGCAAAGGGTGAAGAGGTCGATGCGATAAAGGCAGAACTTGCGAGAAAGGTTTACACCTCAACACTTGCAAGTGACGGTTATCTTAAAAAGAAAATAACGGGCAAGCTCCCCTCACTGTCAGCAGAGTTCGATTTTGAGGATAACATACCCGTTTTTCTTGCTGTAAACAGATGCAGTGCCGCTATTACTGAAGATGATGACGGAAATCATTATGAAAAGATAACAACCGCATCAAATGCCGCCAACACTTACGCATTTGCTGCGTTTGATATTTCAGAATATACGGACGGGGCAAAGCTTGTTGTGCTTGAGTTTGATACATATATGTCGGGTGACAGATGGTATGTCGGCATTTCGGATTTAACCAACCGTCCGGGCGAATCATACAGAGTTGATTATGATACCGCAGGTGTGGTAATGTCGCAAGGCACAAAGGACGGCACTTACTATTACATTAACACAGACCTTACTTGGAAAACCGATTTTTTCAACAAGTGGGTGCACAGCAAGATAACCGTTAATCTTGAAACGAAGAAGGTATCTTATGAGATTTCAAACGGTACGGTTGCAGACAAGCTAAGCGGAACAATAGCTTTTCAGGATACGACTGTTGAAAAGGTAACGGGAATTGAGATTTTCTCGTATGTGAACAACATTGAAATGGGCATTGACAATATAAAAATTACAGCGAAATATGCTGATGAAACGGATGAGCGAACAATATACATCATTCCCGAAGGCACAGCCTTTTCCGAGTACATATATATTAACGGAAAGCCTGTTTGCTTGGGACGAAGTGATATTGTAAGTACAGTAACAAGCCTAATCAAACGAGTTGAGGCTTTGGAAAATAAATAGAAATGGAGAGAACCTAATTATGAAAGAATTATGGAACACAATGCAGATTATTTTAGCGGCAGTCGGTGGATGGCTCGGATATTTTCTTGGCGGCTGTGACGGCTTGGTGTATGCACTGATATTGTTCGTGGCGGCTGACTATGTTACGGGAGTGATGTGCGCAGTCGTGGATAAGCGGCTGTCGAGCGAGATTGGATTTAAGGGCATCTGTAAAAAGGTGCTTATTTTTGTTCTTGTCGGTC
>JBJEFT010000213.1:0-1997 GCA_051874315.1 Candidatus Ornithomonoglobus sp. | reverse complement strand
GTACTCATAGTATTCCTCCATGTTAAATATTCGACATCCACTGATTGCGGTCCGCATGCAGCTGTTTTTCCAGCTTCATCAGCTCGTTTATTTTTACCGGATCAGTTTCAGCTTTTTTCATTGCTTCGAGTTTGTTTTTCTTCACTGTATATATAAGCTCATACAATGTTCTGTCGTTATCGCTGTATTCCTCTCTGTTAAAAAACACAGCAGCAGCCATATCTGCCGCCTCGTTATCACCTGAAAATTCATTTGTGATTGCTCCGGGGTCCGGTTCCTCGCCTTTTACAGCATATTCATGAATGCGCTTTGCAAGGGTTTTATATACCTCATTTGAAAATTCCTCAGGCTCCATGATCTTAAATGCCATAAGACATAACCGCTTATTCTGCGCCATAAGCGAAAGTATTCTCTTTTCCGCTTCAAGCGCGGCGCTGCTGACACGCTCCTCGGGATTTTTTTCTCTGTTTATTCTGGCAACCTCCCTGCGCTTATGCTCCTCCATGGTTCTGGCAGGTGAGGGACGTCTGCTTCTCGCCCTGCTCCTGTATTCATTGCATTTGCCTGCTATGGACTGCTCGGATATACCTGTATCCGATGCTGTTTTTTTTATGTATGCTTCAACCTCCACGGGATTTGATATTCCCGCAAGGATTTTTGCCGTTTCCTCGACAAAACGGATTTTACCGTCCGTATCTGTCAGATCATATTGCTTTTTCACAAGCGATATTTTAAACTCGGTTGACGGCACCGCCTTTTCAATAGCCTTTTTAAAGCCCGAAACACCGTATTTTGAGATGTATTCGTCCGGGTCCTTTGCTCCGGTTATGCGGATAACCCTTGATTTACCTCCTGCGCCCGCAATTATGTCCATCGCCTTGAGCGCCGCCTTAGTTCCCGCCTCGTCCATATCATAGCAGATAAGGACCTCCTCGCCGTAGCGCAGAAGGAGCTTTGCCTGCTGCTCCGTTATCGCGGTGCCAAGAGTTGCGACACAGTTGGATATTCCCGCCTGATGTACGGTTATGACATCCATATAGCCCTCACAGAGAATAATATTTTTCTCCTTTGAGTTTTTTGCGAGATTAAGCGCGAAAAGATTACTTCCCTTGTCGAAAACAAGCGTTTGTGGCGAATTAAGATACTTTGCAAGCTTAAATCCGCCCGGCATCTCATTGCTGCCCAGAACGCGGCCGCCGAAGCCTATCACCTTGCCGCGCACATTTATAATAGGAAACATCACGCGGTTACGGTACTTGTCCACCGGATTGCCTTTTCGTTCGACCGCCAGGCCCGCTTCGAGTATCTGCTTATCATTATACCCTTTTTTCCTGAGAAAATTGAGAAGCGAATCATTTGAATCCGGCGCGTATCCGAGGCCGAATTTTATAATTGTCTTTTTGGTAAGCTTTCTTGACGCAAAATATCCTCTCGCATTTCTGCCTATATTGGCATCCATAAGGCAGTCGTAGAAAAACCGCGCCGCAAGCTTGTTCATCTCGATCATGCTTTCTTTTTTCTGCGTGAGCGCATCAGACTGCCTCATGCCGTTTTCGGGAATCGTTATTCCCGCGCGTTCTGCAAGCTGGCGCATTGCATCCTGATAATCAAGCCCCTCAAGGCGCATAACAAGCTGAACAAAGTTTCCGCTCGCGCCGCAGCCGAAGCAGTGAAAAAGCTGTTTTTCGCGGTCAATATGAAAGGAGGGAGTTTTTTCATTATGGAACGGACAACACGCCATATATCCTCTTCCGCTTCTCTTCAATGTCATAAATGATGACGCATAATCTACAATATCATTAGCCATACAGATTTCACTGAAAAGCTCATCAGAAACAAACGGCATGCTTCACCCCTCCCGATAAATTTCGTAATTCGTTACAGTTCACAATTCCAATATATTATTAACATAATATACAAATTTATACATTAACTAAATCCCATACATATTATATTTACCGCAAATCCGAAAAATCAAACAAAAAATTTAATCTTTT
>JBJEFT010000212.1:0-7682 GCA_051874315.1 Candidatus Ornithomonoglobus sp. | reverse complement strand
TCAGACCCTCTATGCACTCGATAAAAGCGTTAAGCTTGCAGTCGTGTATTTCGATAACCTCATGCTCCTCGGTATAAATCGCTCCGTTGCAAAGCTGTAAAAGCTTGTTTGACAGAACCGCCGCGGATCCTGCGTCTATGGTTTCATCGTCAAGCTCTAAAAGCATATCATGCTCCAGCTGCTTGTACTTCTTAAGGCTCTTAGCATCCAGAACCACCGGCACATCAACTGTTATAAGCTTCGGCAGGTCAAGATAATCTTCGGCTTTCATACTCACGCATATATCCGATATGGCCGCTTGAATTGCGTTCTGTGCATCCTCTTTCGGCTTGTATGTAAATATCTGTGTACTGCTCCGCTTATCGGGATTGAAATACTTTTCTCGGAATCCGCTGATAGTCTTGCCGAGCCTCTGACCTCCGTCCAGTAAATAAATCTGCGCCCAGAGGTCAATTAACGTATTCGGCGCAGGTGTTCCGGTAAGCTCCACAAGCCGCTTTATCCTGCCCCGCACAAGCTTCATTGCCTTAAAACGCTGTGACTGCCTGTTCTTAAAGCTTGATGATTCATCAATGATAACCATATCAAACGGCCAGTCGTTGCGGTAATACTCCACAAGCCACGGCACATTTTCACGGTTGATAATATAAATATCGGCCGGGGTATTCACTGCCTTAATACGTTTTGTCCGGCTGCCTAATACGCCTGAGATCCGCAGGTGCTTTAAGTGATCCCACTTTTCCGCTTCCCTGTTCCATGTTGTTTCCGCAACCCGTTTCGGAGCGATCACAAGCACCCTTGATACTGCGAACCGGTTATATTTCAAGTCATTTACCGCAGTAAGTGTTATCGCGGTCTTACCCAGACCCATATCCAGAAACAATGCAAGATACGGGTCTGTAATAATCCGCCGTATGCAGTAGCTCTGATAATTATGCGGCACGAATTTCATTTTGCCCTCACCGCCTCCACAAACTCATCGACCGCCTGTTTTGTATCCAGTACAAACACGGTCTGTCCCAGTTTCCGAAGCTTGGCTATCTGCGCATCCTGCAGCGGTCTTGTTTTTTCTCCGGGGGCTTTCAGCTCTGCAAAGACAAGTACGCCGCCCGGAAACATCACTATCCTGTCCGGTACCCCGGAATTGCCCGGCGATACAAACTTATACGCCTTGCCCCCGTATTCCCGTACCCGTCTCACGAGGTACCCCTCAATATCTTTTTCTCGCATTATCTGTCCTCCTTGCTGTGACTTTTCTCCTTACACACGCGTATATGGGTATGTGTATTAGGCGTGTTAGGCGTTTACGTGCGTGCCTAATTCCCTATTTATATTATTAATATTATAATAAAAGTTACAAAGTTACAAATACCGATTTTCGGCTTAACTATGCCGTTTTTCTGCGTAACATCCATTGTTACATCAAAGTTATAATGTTACACTGATTTTGCCGATGGTTACATTTTTTCAACGTGGTTACACGGCAAAAGTCACACTTTTTTAAAGCCTTTCTGCGCTCCGCAGTACCCGAACCGCATAGCTGTTTTCTGTTTCTGCCAGCCGCCTATTTTGCATATAATACTGTTAATCTCAGCCGCGTCGCTGTACCTCATATTACGCAATTCGCCGCCTAAAACCTCTCTCCATACCTCTAACGCGCATACCCTGTCGCGCTCTACAAGCTCCTGGTCTCCAACGTCATTATTGTTTAGGAATACCTGCCGTTCCGCCAGCGTCATTCTGCTCCAGTTCGCCGGCACCTTTCTTTCGAGATAATCGCGTATAGCGCCCTCGTAGATACTTGTAGACCGGTGTTCCTCCTGCGCTTTTTTCGCAAGGTCCTCAAGCTCCTCCGGCATTATAAGCGATTCATCCAGTTTATAGCGGTATACGGCTTCCGCCCACAGCTGATCCACCTCATTATCCAGATCGTGAAACACCGATTTCACAGGCTGCCGCTCCCCGGTATCTACCGGCCAGAACCGACGGTTCCCCGTCGCGTCTCTCAGGAACTCGCTGTCATTGGTTGTACCGAAGAATATACACCTTCTCGGGCAATCCTGCACATTACGACCGTATGCGGCTCTGAACCTGTCTGTCTCCTGCGCCATGATCTGCTTGACCTTATTGGAATCCGTCTTATTCAGCGCATCCAGCTCCGATATTTCTATAATCCACATGCCTTGTATCAGCTCGCAGACCTCTTTACCGTCAAAGGTGCGTATACTGTCGGTAAACCATTTATAGCGGCCCATTTTTCTCAACAAGGTACTCTTGCCTATGCCCTGTTTTCCGGCAAGGATCGTCATAACATCAAACTTTGTCCCCGGTCTGTATGTACGCGCCGCGGCGGCAACAAACGCTTTCCGAGTTACCGCCCTTGTATATTCGTTATCGTCCGCGCCGAGATAGTCAATAAATAAAGTATCAAGCCTTGGTATTCCGTCCCACTGCAAGCTGTCAAGATACGCCTTCACATCGTCAAAAGCGTGTCTGCGGCTGCATATAGCTACCGCGTCCTTGATCTTGTCCTTGCCCGTGATACCGTACGCCTGTTCCATATACCAGCGCACACCGCTTTCATCGCTGTCATCCCATATCCTGCGCCCGGTTCTGACAGGATCCCACGGAAGGGTGTTAAGCACGGTAATTCTATGGGAGAAATCATCCTCGGCAATTCTGCCTTTAAGCAGCGGATCATTCTCCAGTATAATAATAACATTATCTGTTGTTTTCGCTATGGCTCCGGTGGTCTCACTCTTTTTAAGCTTACTCATCCAGTTTATATCGTCCTCATCCGATACGGCTCCCGCAAAATCCTTTACTGCCTCCTCGTGCCGTTCCTTATTCATAAGTGTGGCAACATCACTGTCCGCAACGGCAAGCTTGCACATCTCAATAAAAGACGGCAGCTTATTCGCCGGAGTATCCGGCTTAGCATTATCGTCCTTTTCAGAAAACAGATGCAGCCTCACAAGGTCGAAAGCATTGCACAGCTTACCCCCTGCCGGGTCGGTTGCATGGTGTGAATATAAGAACTTGCCGTTCTCATATATCACCGCTCCGCCCGTTGTAGAGCCTCCCGTATATGTATATCTGCCTTCGGTTTCGCAAGGCTCGTATACACCGTTTAAGAACTTTGCCATAGCTCCGTATATGTCATATACTCGGCAGAATGCGCCGACCGTACCGGGCTTTGTTTCGGGATCCGCCTGGCGCTTTGCAAGCCGCGTGTATTCTGCTGTCGCTCCCGGTACCTGCGGCCACTGCGACATATCGTGCCAGTCGGTATACATCCCAAGCAGTCCGTCAGCTGATAGGAACGGTTTATCCGCTACTTTATAAATGTACTCACTGTCCGATGAAACGGACGGATAATACATAAGCCTTGACGGTTCAAAGGTGGTTTTATCAAAGAACGTCATTTCCGGCTGTATAAACCAAGCTGTTTTACGTGCGACAGGCTCAAATTCATCCGGATCAACCGTGCGGTCAAGCGGTAATATAACGCGCAGTCTCGGCGCTTCTCTGCGGTGCTTTCTGGTGCTGTAGCAGCAGTAGCCGCAGCCTAAGCCGTCAAGCCGTCTCAATATATCGTCCGTTCCGCCCGGCGGAAGATTATCGAGGTCGAGAACAACAATATCCCTGCCCTCAACCGAACCCGCGCGGCGCTTTCCGTCTTTCAGCGCGCCGCCTACAAAGCCGCCGACGTCCTTCAAATCGTCCTGCTGACCCTTCTTAAGGCTGAGATATTCCGCCAGTGTTTCCGGCGAGCGTACGGGCGTTTTCAGCCGCTCATACAGTTCTGACAACAGAACCGATTGCCGGATCCACTGTACCGCCCGGCGGCTTGCACCCGTGCTTATAGTGATAAATCTGTCGTTAATCAATTTACTACCTCCGTTTGCATTAATCCTTTTTAAAGAACGTGCTTACATATCCGTCCGCATTAAGCGGCAACCCCGGCGCCCACGGTATCGGCTCTGACATTATTCTGCATACGGCATCAAGGTCTGCCTTATCCTCCGGCATCTCGATAACTACCTCATCATGCACATGGAATACTATTTTATAGCCCAGAGCCGTAAGCTTTTCAATCTTCAGCGCGAGACAGTCCCTTGCTATTGCCTGTACAATATTCTCCGTAAGCTTTCCGCCGTAGGTCTCAAGGTCTCCCCATTTTTTCGCGATATTTGTACCGAAATAGTGTAGAGAAGATCTGTCCCACCGATTCTTACCGAGATGTGGGAACGCATAGAACATCTTCCTGCGTGACGGCAGCGTTACAGTTATAAAATCAAGTCCGTTTACGCTGTCGCCCTCACGAGCGATTATAAGCCCGTTTACAGCTGTAGGAACGCCTGTGTTAAAGGTTTGCAGCACGGCGCTTTCTATCTTTTGCCACAGGTCGCATATACGCTTATTTGCGGCCCTCCACCTGCTGACTATTTCCGGAAGCTCAGCTTCGGACAAGCCCATCCGCAGCGCGCCCATATTAATAAGCGCGTTCGTTGTTCCGCCATAGCCGAGCGCGAGTGTTGCAACTTTGCCCTTTTGCCTGAGTGAATACTCCGGATTGCCCTTCCTGATTTTATCAATAGGAACTCCGAACATCTGTGAAGCTGTCGCCTCATATATTTTACCGTGAGTGTTAAATACATCTATTACCCACTGCTCACCTGCAAGCCATGCAACGACCCTTGCCTCGATTGCTGAGAAATCCGCATCCACAAATACATGACCCTCATCCGCAACAATCGCGGTTCTGATAAGCTGCGAGAGCGTGTCAGATACACTTCCGAACACAAGCTTAATACTGCCTGCGTTCCGCTGCCTTACAAGCTCCCGCGCATACGGCAGCATATCGCCGTGAATATACGTCCTCGGCAAATTCTGGGGCTGTACGAACCGCCCGCCCCATCTTCCGGTTCGGCTTGCGCCGTAAAATTGCAGTGTTCCGCGTATCCGGCTGTCAGAGCACATCGTGTTTATCATAGCCTCGTATTTCTTGTTTGAGGTCTTTGATATTTCGCCCTTCAGCCTGAGCATTTCGCGCACTTTCTCCGGCAGCTCTGTTTTGGCCAGCTCCTCAAGCGTTTCTTTTCTTGTATCAGGAACGTCTACACCGCTATCCCTCAGATATTTTGCAAACTGCGAGTTACTTGACGGATTCTCGAGACCCGACAGCACCTTTGCTTTTTCCGTAAGCTCCTCTGTCTCCGCGTCTGCCAGAGCGACAGCTCCGTATACCATTTCCCTGTCAATTTTTACACCGCGGAGGTTGATTTTCATGTCTGTAAACCACTGCTGCCATATCTCGTCCGGTACCGGAAATCCCGATAAGCGCCTTTCAACTTCCATTTCCGTTACAACGTCCTGACGGTTATATTCGACAAATAGCCGCCATTTTTCCGGCTCATGCTTCGGCAAAGTACGTGTCCTGTACCCGTTCCTTCTCGTCGGTGTCTGGGGCGTGCAAAACAGCTTGATCAAGGACTTGCCTATTGCGTTCTTCTGCTTATCCTCCGGCAGTCCCAATGCAGCTCCTACAGCTCCCAGACTTGCGGGAAAGCTGCAATATAAGCCGTGGATCATGGTGCAGCGCCACTGCTCAAGCCATGCAAGCTTATCCGTAACACGAAACTCCTTTGAAAGGCAGTACCACTCGAACGCGGCATTGAACGCATGCTTTACTACGTTCCGGTCGAACATAGCCCGTACTATATCCGGCGGAATTATCCCGCCGTTAGCGAGATCAATAACATTGACGGGGCCGCCGTCTGCGGAATATGCAAACAGCAGTATTTCAAATGCTTCACTGTCAACATATCTGTACATTCCGCATTTACCTATATCAACATCGCTGTATGTTTCAATATCAATACTCAGATGTCTCATAATACTATCACTCCTTAGGGAAATCAGCCGTGTAATCACGTTGCCCGCTGTACGCCGCGCGGAGGCTTCCCTTTCTGTACAGCTCACGGGGATCTCCCCGTGTACGGATCAGAGTCCGTATATAGCTCCGGTGGGCTGTCCGGTGATCGGGTCGATTTCCGTAAAGCCCTGCTGTGCGCCGTATGCCGGCTGCTGGTACTGCGGCTGTGCGGGCGCGCCGTATGCCGGCTGCTGATACTGCGGCTGTGCCGATACATCCTCCAGACCTTCAAAATCCGATGCGGCGGAGCTTCTTCCGCCTAACGGCTCTCCGTCGTCCACCTTCAGCACATTTCCGAGACCGCAGCCTATGCCCTTGTTTCCATTACTGTTATACGGGAAGAAATTCACCGTAACACGCGCATACATGCCGCTGTATATATCCGACGGCAAAAGCTGCGAATGTATATTGCTGATATGTACAACCTCAGGCTTGGTCTTTGACGATGCAGTAATTACCCAGTGTCCGCGGCATTCCTCGCCGAATCTCTCGCCGCTCGGGCGCACGCCGTCACCGTCATACAGTAAAGCGTTCTTGAACGCCGCGGGTCTTGCTCCCCTCCAGCAGTCCTGTACTCCCTTATCGGCTGCCGCCTTCATCGCCATGTCAATATCCGCCTTGGTTGCGGTATCTGACTTCGGAATAAGCAGCGTTACGCTGTATTTAGGCTCCCCGCCGTTGTTGCTGTACGGCTCTGTCAGATGGCAGTATGAAAGTCTTACTACGCCTGTAAGGCACTTTGTCGGTATGTTCTGATACATAATAAACTCCTCCTTTATATTACATCGGCGAAATCGTTCGCCGCGCTGTTCGGTTTATATTCTTCTCTCTTGTCGCTCGCTTCTGCAAGCGTCGGTTTTGGAACGGACTTTGTGATAAATCCGTCCGCCATCTTGGCAAACTGCTTTTTGCCTATCAGTTTTTCAGCCTCGGTCAGTGTAATCGGCACGCGCTTATACAACATATCCCTTTTTATGCCGTTCCCGATAAAATGCTCAAATGCCTTATCGGTATCTGTAAACTGTCTCACGCTCCGCCCGGCAACTACCTTCCAGCCGGGCACCTCCCGTCCCGCCAGGCATTCTGAAAGCGCATACTCATCAACAGCTGCAAGCCATGCTTTGAGCTGCCGTCCTCGTGTAAGAACATCGCCTATCTGCGCATTATTGAGCTTGGCCGCATCCGTGAGACCGTAATCGTCAAGCAGTTCAAGATGCGCCTCTGCCAGTGCGCGGCATTTACACCGCGCTTTACAGAACCCCTTGTCACACCACGGGCCGGGGTTGCAATCTGTTGAGCCGTCCAGGACTTCCTTAACGGCAGGCTTGAGAACCTCGTCCGCCCATTTTGTCAGCTCTGCCGCTGATATACGGTACTCCGATATATTGTCGATCCTCGGCTGAATGATTGCGATTACGATTTCATCTATCCTGTAAAACATCTCATACGCTTTAAGTGCGCCGAGCGCGTAAAGCATTCCCTGTGTATTCCGCTCTGCATCCACCTTAACGCCTTTACCGTACTTAAAATCGCACACATACATCGTATTGCCGCCGATTATAATACAGTCGCTTGTTCCGAACCCTCCCGGTGCGTAGCTCTCAAACGATACCTGTTTCTCTGCTGTTACAAACGGCGCACCGGGGAAGCTCATTGCGACCTCTTTTATGTAATCAAGATATACGTCCGTATAACCCTGCATCTCGTTCTGATAGAGAGGATCCTTTTTCAGTATGTTCATTCG
>JBJEFT010000211.1:0-2004 GCA_051874315.1 Candidatus Ornithomonoglobus sp. | reverse complement strand
TTCCCGTAACGTATCTGTCTATAGCGTGTCCTATTTCAGGATCACTCAATGAATAAATCATGCAGTCCGCATCTCCTTTCTCCTTGCGCGCGGCTCGGCACTATATAGCATGCATTAAGTACTTCATATTTTCATAATACTTAATGCATGCGGTCAATGCCTCTGTCTTGGAGCCGCGCCTTTAAATTTGTATCCTTTTTTTATCGCTGCAAGCACATTATACCACACATTTGTGTTATAGTCAATGCCATTTATGGTACATTAAAGAAATTGTTGTTAATAATGCTCTTTTCGGAAAGACTCTTCCGCGGCATACGACTGAAAGTGTTTGGCAAAACATACAAGCCCGGCACCACTATTCTCTCTTAAAATCAGCAAAATTTAACTTGAAAAACAAATTCTTTTGTAGTATAATTACTTTTCGAAAAAAAGCTGCATATATATGCTAAGTACTTAATGCATGCTATGTAGGAAAGGATAGTGTCTTTTTATGGCAACGTGGATAGTACATCTCAGAATCGCCGACCAATATCTCAAACGCGGCCTTATTACCTGCGAAAGAGATTTTGTTCTCGGTTCGGTGGCTCCGGACTGCGGCTACGGTGTTAAGGACAGCTACGGTGATTTCATGCCGCCGCCGGAAATAACCCACTGGGCGCCGGGCGGTGTCAAGCTTTACTGCGAGTACTGGAAGTTTATGGACGCATATCTTAAGGGTAAGAAGGAAACTGCGGACTATTGGTTTTATCTGGGCTACTATGTGCATCTTATCACGGATATTATGTGGTCAACAATGATGTATCTGCCCACCAAAATAACATATGCCGATGAATATGAAAAAAATCCTGATTTCCTCAGGATAATAAAGAAAGACTGGTATGATCTTGATTTCATGTTCCTGCGCGACCACCCGGATTTCAGCCCCTATGAGATCATAAAGAATGCGGGAGAGGTCAAGGACTACCTGCCATATTACGAGCCGGGACAGCTCACAACGCAAATCAGATTTATCGGAGATTATTACAGTGATCCGAAGGGGCGCATACTCGACAGAGAATATCCGTATCTTGACGAGAAAACTATGAGCAAATTTATTGAGTGCGCTGCGGAGCTGATCGACTTTGACCTCAGACGGAAAAACCTTCTTTTTATATAATTTTAGAATGGACAGCCTCAGGGCTGCCCATTTTTTATGCCTTTACCTTCAGTCTTATCCTGTCCGCAACCATCGCTATAAATTCGGAATTTGTCGGCTTGCCCTTGCCGGTGTTGATCGTGTAGCCGAACACCTCCTCCATAGTCTGCGGCTTGCCGCGGGTCCATGCGACCTCAATCGAGTGGCGTATCGCGCGCTCAACTCTGCTTGAAGTGGTCTGATATGCCTTTGCGATTTCAGGATAAAGCTCCTTTGTTATGTAGTTTAAAAGGTCCATGTCCTTTACCACCATCATTATCGCCGTTCTGAGATAGTGATAGCCCTTTATATGCGCCGGAACTCCAAGCTCATGTATGTATTCTGTCACAAGGCTTTCAAGGTCATATTTTGTGTCGCCGACAGACTCCGGCACCACCGCCTCATGGGTCTTTTTAACGCCGCACAGATCACGGATCACTCCGCACATGCTCTCCTCGCTCTGCGGCTTTATCATGAAATATGACGCGCCGTATCTCGCCGCCACCTCGAAAAGACTTCCGAGAGTCGATGCCGTGTTCATTATGAATATCGGCTTTTTCTTCATGTCCGATGAGGATATACGCCGCAGGACACCTATTCCGTCAAGCTTCGGCAGGATAGCGTCAAGCAGCACCACGTCCGGCTTTGTTTCCTCTATCATGCCCATTGCCTCAACTCCGTCCGCTGCTATGCCCGCGCAGTCAATATCATTTGTCGATTTGAAGTAGTCCTCAAGCTCCTTTGCGTATTTTTCATCATCATCGACTATAAGTACACTTACATTTTCCATGTTAATTTCCTCCGTTTCGTATGGCTTTATTCTTAAAAAG
>JBJEFT010000210.1:0-7690 GCA_051874315.1 Candidatus Ornithomonoglobus sp. | reverse complement strand
GCAAACAGATAAACCGCCTCAAGAATATTTGTCTTGCCCTGAGCGTTGTTGCCGTAAATCACATTCGTAAGCGGCGAGAACTCCAACTCCGCATTTTCATAGTTGCGGAAGCCCTTAAGCGTAAGCTTTTTAATATACATTATACCACCGTAAGCTCGAAGGACGCGTCCTCAAATTTTAGAGTAACCACATCACCCGGACGTATCTTTTTGCCGCGCATAAGACATTCCTCACCGTTGACCGAGGCGCAGCCGTTTATTACCATGTCCTTCGCCTCAGAGCCTGAATATGCGATTCCGGCATATTTTATAAGCTGATCAAGCTTTATAAACTCGGTCGTTATCTTTATTTCCTGTTTTTCCATTTTACTATATGAACTCCTTTATTGCTTTGAGCGTGTAACCGAATCCACACCCGGAAGCTGCTTGAATTTCTTTGTCAGAAGCGCCAGATCGGAGGTGTTTTTAATTTCAACGCCGACCTGAATTACAGCCTCGCCGTTCTTTGTTACATACGCGTTTGCGGACTTGAACGGGATTTTAAGATTTATCAGAACATTTGTAACATCAAGCAGAAAACCGTCTCTGTCCTTGCCGCTTATACGGATATTCGCTATATATGATGAGGAGGAGCGCTCGCTGTCCCATTCAACCTCTATAAGTCTCGCTTTATCCTCATCGGAAAGATTTACAGGCTTTACATTTACACAGTCAGCGCGGTGAACGCTTACGCCCCTGCCCTTGGTTATAAAGCCTATAATATCATCGCCGGCAACAGGGTTGCAGCAGCGCGCAAGGCGGACAAGACAGTTATCTATTCCCTTTACTATTATTCCGTTTGAGGAGCTGTGTTTTTTCTTCTTTTCCTCCGGCGCCTTGCCTTTGTTTGCCGCAGTCTGGTCAATTACAGCCTGAAGCTGTGCAACCTTTTCCTTGTCACGGTTCTCCTTGAGCCATTCCTCTCTCAGTCTCATAACTATCTTTGTCGCAGTCGTTCCGCCGTAACCTACCGCGGCATACAAATCATCAAGTGAATTGAAGCCGTAACGTCTTAATATAATAGCTACCCATTCCGGTCTGAACAGCTGCGCGTGAGTGTTGCCGAGCCTTCTCAGCTCCCTCTCTATCTGCTCCTTGCCCTCGATAATATTATCGTCACGGCGCTCCTTCTTGAACCACTGGTTGATCTTGTTTCTCGCCCGTGAGGTCTTGCATATCTGCAGCCAGTCGCGGCTCGGTCCATGCTGGTTATTCGTGAGGATCTCAACTATCTCGCCGTTTTCCAGAACATAGTTGTTCGGCACTATCTTGCCGTTTACCTTTGCGCCGCTCATCTTATAGCCTACCTCGGAGTGAATTGCGAATGCAAAGTCTATTACCGTGCTGTTTGCCGGAAGCGCTATTACCCTGCCGTTAGGTGTGAACACAAACACCTCGTCAGCAAACAGGTCAAATTTCAATGTGTTAAAGAATTCATCATGGTCAATGATGTTCTTCTGTGTATCAAGCAGCGTGCGCACCCATTCGAGCTTTGAATCCATGTCGGAAACCCCGCTCTTGCCCTCTTTATATTTCCAGTGCGCCGCGATACCGTTTTCCGCTACGTAATGCATCTCCCATGTTCTTATCTGAATTTCAAACGGAGTTCCGTTCGGACCTATTACCGTTGTATGCAGCGACTGATACATATTCGGCTTAGGCATTGCAATATAGTCCTTAAAACGCATAGGCACAGGCGTATACATCTCATGCACCATACCCAGAACCGCGTAGCAGTCCGGTATTGTATCCACAATAACGCGCACCGCGAAAAGGTCATAAAGACTTTCTATTGTCTTATTCTGCGTATACATCTTGCGCCATATGCTGTAAAAATGCTTCGCTCTGCCTGTTACGATTCCCTTTATGCCCATTTCGTCAAGCTTTTTGCGGAAGATTTCCATAATATCCGAAATATACTTGTCACGGGCGCTCTTTTTCTGATTTATGCTTTCTCTTATCTCCTCATATGCAACGGGATCAAGATATTTAAGAGCGAGGTCCTCAAGCTCGATCTTTATCTTTGAAATACCCAGCCTGTGCGCAAGCGGCGCATAGACATCAAGGGTCTCCTTTGATATTCTCAGCTGCTTATCACGCGGCATAAAGTTCATTGTACGCATATTATGAAGTCTGTCTATGAGCTTTATGATGACGACACGGATGTCCTTTGCCATCGCAAGAAACATTTTACGGAGATTCTCGATCTGCTGATCCTCGCGGGTGGTTACCTTGATCTGCTTCAGCTTTGTAACGCCGTCAACAAGCTCCGCAACGGGGGTGCCGAACATTGTTGCAACATCGTCATAGGTACAGCCTGTATCCTCAACAACATCATGAAGGAGACACGCTGTTATCGCCGTGCAGTCGAGCGAAAGCTGGGCTGCAATATATGCAACCTCGACAGGATGTATTATATACGGATCGCCGCTTTTACGCTTCTGTCCTTCGTGCATGGACTTGGCAAAACGGTACGCAACATAAACCATATCTGTATTTCCGTTGGGATTATAACCCTTTATCATGCCGATGATCTCATCAATGAGCATATCGGTATCCTTTATATTCCGCTGCGGGATTTTCTCCGGTTCAAGTATAGTGTTGTGTTCAAGCTCTGTCATAGTAATCCTCCGTTCTGTGCGGATAAACCGTTACCTTCAAATTAGTTTTTTATATCGCTCAGTACAAGCTGCACTGTATCTTTTCCCTGAAAACTGTTTATATCAAGCTTAAACGCAAGGTGAACGGTATCACCAATGCTAAGCATCCTCGCATATTCTCCGAAGCCGAAGCCTATGCAGTTAACTCTTACCCCATCCTTTTCTATCTGCATCCTCAGATGCTTATTTTCGGCTCCTACGGTTGAAAACGCCGTCACAACAGCATTCTTTACCGCAAATACAGGCCGTTCATTCCCCATGCCGTACGGCTCAAGCCTTGAAATTACATTTGCGGTCGCCACACTCAGATTGCCGCCGCCGAGCATACAGTCTATCTTAACTACCGGGACCATGTCGCTCTCTTTCATTACCTCATCGGCATATTTATTTATTCTTGCGCTGAATTTTTCAAGATTTGCCTCGTTTATTCCGAGCCCCGCCGCCACCGCGTGACCGCCGAAGGTTGTAAGCAGCTCGTCGCTGTCATTGAGCGCGTCAAACAGATTGAAGCCGGATATGCTTCTGCCGCTTCCCTTTCCTACACCGTCAGTAAGCGAAATAAGTATTGTCGGCTTATAAAACTGCTCCATTATTCGTGATGCCACAATTCCTATAACGCCGTTGTGCCAGCCTTCTTTTGCAAGCACAATAACCTTTTTCTTTGCAAAATTCGGATCGGCAGCTATCATCTCAAGAGCCTCGCGGTTTATCTCATGCTCCGTTTCCTGCCTCTCCCTGTTTTCCCTGTCAAGCTCAGCTGCGATCTCTCTTGCCTTTGCCTCATCTCTTGTGAGCAGCAGCTCCACCGCGGTTACCGCGGTTCCGAGACGCCCCGCAGCGTTCATTCTCGGCGCAAGGGCAAATGCCACTGTTGACGCCGTAACCTTCTTGCCGCTCATTCCTGCGACTTCAAGAAGCTCTCTCAGACCCGGTCTCTTCGGAGTCTGCAAAAGCTTTAGTCCCTTGTCCACAATAATTCTGTTTTCATCTATAAGAGGCACTACATCGGCGATCGTGCCTATCGCCGCAATATCTACATATCTGTCAAATACCTGTCCGGTATTTATTCCGAGCTTCATTGCCAGCGCAAGCACAAGCTTGAACGCAACGCCCACTCCCGCCAGTCCGTCAAAGCCGTATTCATCCTCCGTCCTTTTAGGATTGACAACGGCAGCCGCCGCTGTTGGTATCCTCTCCTTACAGGTGTGATGGTCGGTGATTATAACATCCATTCCCTGCAGCTTTGCAAATTCCACCTCGCCGATCGCGGTGATTCCGCAGTCTACCGTTATGAGGAGCTTCATTCCCTGCTTGATAAGCTTGTTTACCGCCATGATGTTAATGCCGTAGCCCTCATCCTTGCGGTCGGGTATATAGTAAATAACATCCGCTCCGAGAGATTTCATAAACTCATAAAGGAGCGCTGTGGAGGTTATTCCGTCCACATCATAATCACCGTATACAGCTATTTTTTCTTTCTTCTCAAGCGCCGATACAATTCTTTCGACCGCCTTGTCCATATCAAGCATGGTCATAGGATTCTTAATGCCCTGTTTTGACTTGGACATAAATTCATCAAAGTCGCTTACCTCTATTCCGCGGTTAAGCAGAACATTGGCGATAATACGGGGTACATGCTTTTCCTCTGCCGCACGCTTCACCGCATCAGGCTTCACTTTTTCGTTTCTGAATTTCCATACTTTCCGCGTCATTTCAAGCCCAGAATCCTTTCATCAAAATTAAAAAATATATATTAATTATTATATCATTTTTACTGACAAAATTCAAGCATTTACAGAAAATTCGTACAAAAAAAGCTACCGTTCTCACGATAGCTTTCATGTGGTCGGGATGACTGGATTTGAACCAGCGGCCCCCACGTCCCGAACGTGGTGCTCTACCAAACTGAGCCACATCCCGTTATTATGGCGGAGGAGGTGGGATTCGAACCCACGAGCCCTTTCGGACTACCGCATTTCGAGTGCGGCCCGTTATGACCACTTCGATACTCCTCCACACGTTCTGTCCGAATTTTGCAATCCGCTCTAACGAACAATAGCTATTATAGCAGAACAATATTAATTTGTCAAGGGTTTTTTTAAATTTTTTCAGATTTTTCTGCGGAAGGTTAAGGTTCAGCTATAGGGTCGTTACTGCGCGATATTATCGGGATAGATGAACTGTAATGTAAAAAGAGAGAAACCTTCTACAGCTCCCTCTTAAACTCATTGAACCTGTATCTCTAACTTCTGCGCCTTGCTGAACTTCATAAATATTGTATCACCGTTTGTATCGGTGCGGGTCGTCCAGTCCGGACTTGTGGTTGTCGCCGCTCCCGCAACGCGCACACACATAAGTCCGCTTTCCTCAAATTCGATTGTTGCGCTGTTTCCTTTTATGTTTACCTTTGCCGGAACATTGATCTGCTTAATATTTATCCCGCTGAGCGCAGCGCTTCTCTTAAGGACTGCCGGCTTATTGAGACCCACATATATATGTCCGTTCTCTTCATTCCACACATCCGCATCCACACTGTAGCTCTCAGCGCTGTCATTTTCGCCGAAAACAACCTTAACACCGACACAATCACAGAACTTTTCATCATAAAGTCCACGCTGTGTATCTCTTACACTGCTGCTTATAACTATATCTCCGTTATCAGCTCTTACAGTCTCCACATCCGTATTGTATGCAGCCGCCACCGACTTTGCCATCTGGTTTTCACCGACAAACATATAGTCGTAATCATCAACAAGCTGCCCGACCTTTTTAACCGCCGCTTCCTGTTCTTCGGACGCTTCATAAATATAGTCGCAATGATTGTAGAACAGCATAGGCATGTCGTATTTAACACTTGTATATGAATATGCGCCCTCGCCATGAGGTGTGTTTGAGGTTTCAAGCAAAAGGAAATCGTAACCTGCCATATACATAGGCATCGGAATTGCATCCTCAGCGGAGCTTTGCGGAACAGCATCACTTTCCGGCATCATCGCGCCGCTGTTCCAGAGCAGTCCCGCTTCAGCCTGCGCCGCAAACGATCCGTTATAGTTAGGGTTAAAGCCGTTTATGCCGCTCCCGTCATAGCCGTACTTGCTTGTAAACCATGTGTGCTGGTTTGCGCCGATACCATTAAGCGTAAGACCGTATTCCTCTAACGCATTCCTGTGATATTCCAGTTCCCTTGCCTCGTGCTCCGGCGTTGCATATTTGTGTGTGAAGCTGTGCACACCCATATAAATATTATACTTATCACAGAATTTAAGCTGCTCCTGAAGCTTATCCTTGTACGGGAAATACGGACTGTCTATAGGATATGCCATGCCATATTCGAGAGTTCCGCAGATAAGATCATCATTTCCGTCACCGTCGACATCGGCAAATCTCGGAACACTGTTCATGCCGATCGTTACACGGTTATCTCCCCGGCGTGATATGTCATCACAGGTTAGATAATTATCAAGATTAAAATCCATACCGTTATACTCGTAATGGGCAACGTATCCCTCCAGCGTTCCGCTGAAAAGCTCTCCTCCGTATATGCACGGTGATGCCCATGTCTGGTCTGTATTTACAGGTATATAGTCACCGTTAAACAATGTGGTCATTCCATCCTCAGTAGAGCCTGTATAAACACGCATTTCACCGTCGCGCGATCCGACTGCAAGGTCCGCGATTCCGTCACCGTTAAGATCACCAATATCGATCATGCAGTCAGTAAGTCCGGTAAAAAGCGCCTCTCCGATAGCCTCAAACGCCATTGAATCCGGATTTTCCTCATTTCTCAGAGGTCTCCATGCTCGTACAACACCGTCCTCGCTACCGGAAAGCAGCTCATCTGTTCCGTCACCGTTTATATCATACAGCGCCGGTGAAGAATAGCTGCCGGCGCTTATTGCATTACCCTCGCTGTCCGTAAGCAAGGTTGCAACACCTGTCTCATAATTATCCTTCATTCCGTTTCCGAAATACATATAGAAATTCCCGTCCGCGCTTCCGCACAGAAAATCTATATTTCCGTCACCGTTCCAGTCTACAGGACACGGGTAGGCGCGTTTGGTATATTCCTTGTTGTCATTGAAATAGCTGTCGGTATGCGCATAGCTGTCCAGCTCAAGCCACTTTCCGCCTGAAACGATATGCGTGCCGCTGCAGTACGCGTTCTCATAAACATCATTTTTATAGCTGCCGCTGCCGTCACTTATAAGATAGTTTACGCTTTCAGCGCGCTTGAACCATGTGTAGAAGTTTCTTGCTATTGTATAAGAAGGCATCTGCCCCTCCGCCATACACATATTTGAGAATTGCTCAAGCGCATTATTGTTTACGCCGGTAATATCCTCATAGTGCAGCTCCCACGCCGCCGGACGCGAACCGAAGGAGCCGAAGCTCCTTTCAACCGCAAAGCCGTACTTCTTTATTGATACATATTCCGCAAAATAGCTCCGCAGTATGTTTTCAGCGCCCACCGTTGTGTATGCAAACGGCTCGCCCTGCTCCCCCTCCGAAAGCATTGAAACCGTATACTTTCCGGGGAGCATGGGATTGGTGAGAAAAACATACCCACTGCCGTAATTATTCACGGAATAAACAGCCGCGCCGTTATATTCTCCTATAGTCTGCGCGGTTGACGGAATTATTCCGTAGCCGTAATCATATTTTTCATAGTCAAGGTAATTGCCGTAACCCTTAAATGCCGATGTATAATCATAAATCAATTCACTTATCTTTTCAAGATCAGGGCTTATTTGGGGATATTCCATAAATGCCGGACACCCGTCAATGTGTGTGATCTCCGATGCGCCCAGAAATTCGTATGAAAAACAAGGCACCAGAGCATTGTCAAGCACAACGGCGCCGCCATTATATACATAGTCCTCAATTACCTGTGCATCAAACCCCTCCGCGCCGGCGGCATCCTCGTCCAGATACAGAATATCGCAGTAATCGAGACTGCCGAGCCTTGTTTCTCTGGTTACATTGATATTGGCC
>JBJEFT010000209.1:0-2005 GCA_051874315.1 Candidatus Ornithomonoglobus sp. | reverse complement strand
CTGCGAAAGAGGCGGACTGATTACCGACGTGGATATAAACGAGGGTCTTGAGATGAAAAAGTCAATACCCGATGAAATGGTGGATCTGGCGCGCAAGCTTTCGACCTGATTTTTCAACCGGCATAAGGTTTTTATAACAATATCGGCATTTAATGCAATAGTGGGGAAGTATTATGAGAAAAACAAAGATTGTATGTACAATAGGTCCGGCAACAAATGACGAGGCTATGCTCCGTGAGCTTATGCTTGCGGGAATGGATGTTGCAAGAATAAATTTTTCACACGGTACGCATGAAGCGGCAAAGGAAATGGTCGACAGAATCAAAAAGGTCCGTGAGGAGCTTGACCTTCCCGTTGCTATCCTCCTTGACACAAAGGGCCCCGAAATAAGACTTAAAAAGTTCAAAAACGGCAAGGTTACGCTGAAGGAGGGTCAGACCTTCACACTCTGCACGCATGATGTGGAGGGTGACGAAAAGATGGTTTCAATAACCTATGAGGATCTTCCGAAGGATGTTTCGGTCGGTTCAAGAATCCTTATTGACGACGGTCTTATCGAGCTTCATGTCACGTCAGTAAAAAATGATAAGATCGTGTGCGTTGTTGAGAACGGCGGAACGATCTCCGATAATAAGGGTGTGAATGTTCCGAATGTGGAGCTTTCAATGCCGTACATGAGCGAAAAGGACAAAGGCGATATTCTTTTCGGAATAGAGCAGGACTTTGATTTTATAGCGGCTTCATTCTGCCGTACAGCGGAGGACGCGCTTGAAATAAAGCAGCTCCTTGAACGCAACGGCGGCCGTGACATAAACCTCATTGCCAAGATAGAAAACGCGCAGGGTGTTAACAATATTGACGAGATACTCAATGTTGCGGACGGTATTATGGTTGCCCGCGGCGATATGGGCGTTGAGATTGATATGCAGGACCTTCCGGTTATACAGAAGGACCTTATCAAAAAGACATACAGAGCAGGCAAGAGAGTTATAACGGCTACACAGATGCTTGATTCGATGATCCGCAACCCGCGTCCTACAAGAGCGGAGGTCAGCGACGTTGCAAACGCTATTTATGACGGCACCTCGGCGATCATGCTTTCGGGTGAGACTGCAATGGGCAAATATCCTGTTGAGGCGGTTAAGACAATGGCTTCAATTGCGGAAAGGACAGAGAATGATATAGATTATGTAAACCGTCTGAAGCTGATTGATTTTACAAGCGGCTTTGACGTAACAAACGCTATTTCCCATGCTACATGTACAACAGCGCATGATCTGGGCGCTGCAGCGATTATCGCACTGACATATTCAGGCGGCACTGCAAGACAGATCTCGCGTTTCCGTCCGAACTGCCCGATCATCGCTCCGACACTGAGCGAAAAGGCAAGGCGGCAGCTTAACCTTTCATGGGGCGTTATTCCGGTGCTTTCACAGGTAGCCGCAAACTCAGACGATCTTTTTGACAGTGCGGTCGACGATGCGGAAAGAATGAATCTTGTAAAGAACGGCGATCTGGTCGTAATTACGGGCGGTGTGCCTCTCGGAGTTGCCGGTACCACAAATATCATGAAGGTTCATCTTGTGGGTCATATTCTCGTTAAGGGAGAGGGACTTTCGGAGGTTCATTCAACCGGCTCGGCGTGTGTATGCCGCGGCAAGAGAGAGCTTGACGCAAAGTTCAATGAGGGTGACATCGTAGTTCTTGACAGGCTTTCAAGAGATATGATACCCTTGCTCAAGAAGGCGTCGGGTCTTATTGTTGAGTCAAAGGATCATCTTGATGACCTTAATATTCTTGCAATGGCGCTTGATATTCCTGTTATTGTAGGAGCAGCGGGCGCGACAAAGATACTGAAAACCGGTACATCAATTACCGTTGACGCTTCAAGCGGAATGGTATATGCAGGGCATAAAACAGCAGAGTTCAATTAAGATAAGGAGGCATTTGATATGCCGTATACAAGTGAGACATATCTCACGGTGCGCTATGCCGAAACAGATAT
>JBJEFT010000208.1:0-2015 GCA_051874315.1 Candidatus Ornithomonoglobus sp. | reverse complement strand
CATTCGGGTTCCATACTCTTACTGAAACATCAAAATCCTTTGTAAGAACAGCATCACCCTTGGTAAGAGTTGCTGTAAGTGTTACGGGAACACCGTTATCTACTATATTTTCATCGCCCGGCTTAGGTCTTGTAACAACACCGGTATAATTTCTCTTTATATGTGAAAGCATCTGAATATCAATATAATCAGTGTTGCTGCTCTCCCACGTTATTGTAGAACCGTTTTCACCGCTTCTGTCGAGGTCAATATCAAAATATATTGCCGTCTGGTTGAGTGTGTTAAGCTGCAATGCAGCCGCGTCAGCCTTTACCGCTCTTTCATCCGGCGTAAGATTTGCATCCGGGTCCGGTGTTGCATTCGGGTCAGGGGTAGGAGCTTCTGTGGCAGGTCCGGTCACCTCATATATTACCGCATAGATATTAACCGATGCTTTACCGTAGATATATACGCTTGAACCGCCCTTCACATCAGCTTCAAGAGTTGCAAGACCGCCCGCTGAAACGGACTGCTCGGCAATATCAACACCGTTCTGCATTGCCGCAAGGGATCTGTCGTCACCGCTTGATGAGGCATGGGCAAAGAATACCTTTACCTTACCGTCGTACTGAGGAAGAATTTCAAGAACTCTTGCTGTCGGGGTAGTTCCGTCAAACTTACCCATTCCGCCCAACTTAAGTCTTGTTGTATACTTAACATCCTCAAAGGTCTTGTTGCTGGCATCTACAGTAACAGAGTTTGAGCTGTCGGCATAGAGCTTAAGACCGTTAGTAAGCATTGTTGTATTTGTGTATGACTTACCGCTGTAATTATCCATTACAAAGGTTACAGAATCGGTAAGAGCTGCAAGCTCGCCCGATATAGGCTCGTCTGTCGGGCCTGCTGTCGGCGCTTCCGTTGCCGGAGCCTCTGTTACTGTCTGTCCGGGTACATACTTTATGCCGTATACATTTACACCGCCCTCAGCTGAATAAATATATACGCTCTTATTTGCCTCAACATTAACAGTAAGTGAGTCGGAGGAATTTGCGGCAACCGACTTTTCACCGATAACAGCTCCGCCTTGTGAAGCTATAAGCTTTCTTGCATCGCCGCTTGATGACGCGTGCGCAAAATCGACCGTAACAGCTCCGGAAGCTGCCGGAACGATCTCAATTACACGGCTTACAGGTGTGCCGTCTGAGCTAAAGCTGCCGACACCGCCGAACTTAAGTCTCTCTGAATACTTTGTTTCATTGATTGTCTTACTGCTTTCATCTACAACTATACTTGCGCTTGCTGCTGCATATATCTTCATAATGCCGCCAAGTATGGTTGTGTCCGTATATGTACCGTCAAAAGCATCCATTGTAATTGTTGTTTCTGCTGAAAGCTTTTCAATATCGGATGGAGTATCCTCTCCGCCGCCCGGCGCTGTTGTTGCTGCCGCCTCGGTCGCTTGTGCCTCGGTCGGCTGCTCTGTGGTCTGCTCTTCCTCTTCGCCGCCAACAGTTGTAACCGTAAGCTGCACCTTGCCTATATACGGCTTATACGCTGTTGAATCGAGATAGTATGTTTCACCGCAGGTGAGATTACATGTATATGTCTTTAAAACATTCTTCGTATAGTCACTCGCGGTAAGAACAACATTATTTGCCAAATCAACAATTTTAAGCTCCCTGCTTGATGAACCGGCAGTTAATTCTATTGACAATACAGCGCTGTCACCCTCAGGTATCACAAGCTTCATAGCGTCTGCAACAGTTGCTTCAGCCTTTACGACCTGCTTGTTGGCGCTGCTTGTATTACAGTTGTATTTTGCTCCGGGATTTGACATTATCACGGTTGTTTCACACTGATCTGATATAATGTCACTGCCGGCTTCAATTGTTTCCGAGAAATATGCCGGATCGGTAAAATCCCATGTATATGTTGTTGTCTGCGCGCTGGCATTCAGTATCAAGCCTGCAAAGCTTGATACCGAAATTGCCGCCGCTGTTAAAAACGATAATAATTTATTAGTTCTCATCTGAACC
>JBJEFT010000207.1:0-2017 GCA_051874315.1 Candidatus Ornithomonoglobus sp. | reverse complement strand
ATAACAATGTAGAATTTAGTCTGGCAAACGAGAATTTACTTTGTCAATTCACCATTTATAAAAACAAGTTATTTAAAAATATATTTACAAAACTGTATTTTTATGATATACTAAAGTAGCCACATAAACTGAATAATTGTTACTCAAAGAAAGAATGATATTGTCAAAAATGCATTCTCTGTTTTGATGTACTTTCTTTGAGTATTTCAGTTTGTGTGGCAGCAATCGGAGCATGCATTTTATGTGCGTTGCTTCATGCGGCGCACTTTTTAATTTTCAGAAAAAGGAGATATGCAACCATGATTATAAAGCTTGAATTATTAAAAAATGAAATTACAGAGCTGATTAACAATAGATTTGACGAGTTTGACATTGATGCCGGAATAATTGCGGACACTACCGCGATTTCCGCCATTTCCGAAATTCAGAAAATTATAAAAAGCGATCTTTCTGACTTTGAAGCTATAGAGCGCATCGTAAAGGTCTTTGAAAGGTATAATCTGGACTGCGGAGAAAGACATGATTATTAATTCAAAATAAATATGGGGATGGGATATTGAACCCCATTCCCCCGATTATTGTTATTCACAAAGCTCCGAATGGCACAGCTGTCTTGCCTTCAATACAGCCCTTTTGCCGAAGCGGCCTTTTATTATGTCGCCCGCGCGGCTCAGGCTCTCCCTTTTGCAGCGGCGCTCCGCCTCGCCGAACAGGTCAAGCTGAACATACTGCTCTCCCTCGCTGAGTCCGCTTACGCTTATACCCAGTCCCCGCACGGGGTTAATCCATCCGTATATCTCGCGGAACAGCTTTACCGCACAGGAGGCAATTTCGGCTGAGGTGTTGGTATAATAGTCCAGCGTGCAGCGATGGGTTATCCAATGCAGCTCATTGTCACGGATTGAAACAGTAATTTCCCGTCCGCGGCAGTTGCGGCTGCGGAGCCGCTCTGCGACACTCCCGGCAATTGTAATCAGCACCGTTTTTACTTCATCCTCATTCACCAGATCTCTTGGGCAGGTCGTGCTGTTTCCGACAGATTTAAATTCCCGCAGCTCGTTATATTCCGCCACTCTTGAAACATCGCGTCCGTTTGCAAAATCATGTAACATCAGTCCGTTTTTTCCGAGCCATGACTGAACAAGTCCTGCATCCGCATTTGCCAGATCACCTATCGTATAGATTGCGCGGTTATTCAGCTTTGCTTTCGTTTGCGGTCCGACATAGAGCAGGTCCTCAACCGGAAGTCTCCAGACCCTTTCTTTAAAATTCTCCCGTGTAATCTCCGTTACGGCATCGGGTTTTTTTATATCCGAACCAAGCTTTGCAAAGATTTTGTTAAACGAAACGCCGATTGAAACGGTAATTCCCAGCTCCGCTTTGATACGCTGTCTTATATTTTCCGCAGCCTCCGCGCCGTGTCCGGCAAGCATTCCGCGAAGCTCCACCCACGCTTCGTCGCAGCCGAACGGCTCAACATAGTCGCTGTAGGAGCAGAGGATCTCACGCATGAGCTGTGAAAAACGCATGTATATATTATGGCGGGCCTTCACAACGATAAGGTCCGGACATTTCCCCTTTGCCTGCCACACAATATCACCCGTCTTTACTCCGAAACCGCGTTTCGCCGCATAATTTGCCGTAAGGACGATACCGTGTCTTTTTTCGACATCACCGACCACCGCCACAGGCTTATCCGCAATTTCCGGATTCATCGCGCACTCAACGGACGCGAAGAAACAGTTTGCATCCACATGTAAGATTGTTCTGTCCATTGATAAATCCTCCTTAACTTACGAACATATGTTCGTTTGTTTCATTCAGATTATAGCACATTTGTATTAATATGTCAATGCTTTTTTCACAATTTTCTTTTTTTGGTATATAAAACGGACAATAAATACAAAAAGCGGATGTATCAAAACAAACCGCTCTATTATCAGATTTTTTCAACTTTGTCTAAGTTGAAATTCATGTGTTTGAAATTAGAGCAATAAATTATTGTTTAGCGCTCTGC
>JBJEFT010000206.1:0-7734 GCA_051874315.1 Candidatus Ornithomonoglobus sp. | reverse complement strand
ACATACAGCTTTATAAGGCTTGCAGAATACACCTGATGATTGTTTATCTCTATTTTCTCGCCCGTAGTATAATCTTCAAAATACAGCGACCAGTCTCCGCTGCAGTTCGCCAGCATTTCATTCAGCTGCTGCTCAAGCAATGAATAATCCGGCGCCGGCTCCGGCGACGGGGTTTCCGTTACCACCGCCTCCGTATCCTCATCACCCTCGCCTGACATATTCAACGGAAAATATACAGCCAGAGCTGCGCATATTGCTATAAAGACCATTACAGAAAGTACCGGCTTCAATATACTGTTCAGTTTTTTCATTATATATCACCCTTTGGTTTGTCTCTTGTTATTTCCTTTACAAGCTCAATCAGACGATTGTTAAGCCCTGTAAAGCGTTTTGTGTATGAATTATTGTTTGTCATGTTGGCAATTGTTCTGTCGCTTCCGACAAGAACTACCATGCTCTTTGCCCGTGTTATTGCCGTATAAAACAAATTCCGGCTCATGAGCATCGGTATATAGGAGCATACCGGCATAATAACATACGGAAATTCGCTGCCCTGACTCTTATGCACAGTTATGGCGTACGCGAGATCAAGCTCGTCAAGACCTGAAAACGGATATTCAACGGTCTTGTCCTCATCAAAGGTTATGATCATGCATTTATCCGAGGAATGAATACTGTCTATAATGCCCATGTCGCCGTTGTATATTCCCGTGCCCTTTTCGCCGTCCGAATCGGTATACGGCATATCATAGTTGTTTCTGGTCTGCATAACCTTGTCGCCCTCGCGAAAAATCGTCTGACCGTATTTATATTCGGCGCGCTCAGGTCTGGGCGGATTAACGCAGCCCTGAAGCACCCTGTTCAGCTCAACAGTTCCGGTTATGCCCTTCTTCATTGGTGTCAGCACCTGTATGTCGGTCACAGGATTAAGCCCATAGGTCTGGGGCAGACGCTTTCTGTAAAGCTCTGTTATGGTCTGTACAGAATTATCCGGGGTTCGCCTTCTCATAAAGAAAAAGTCCCTCGTATGGTCCGACAGCTCCGGAAGCTCGCCTCTGTTTATCCTGTGCGCGTTCACTATTATAAGACTTTCCTCCGATTGCCGGAAAATCCTCGTCAGCTTTATAACCGGAATCGCTTTTGAGTCTATTATATCATGCAGGACGTTTCCCGGGCCCACAGAAGGAAGCTGGTCGCTGTCGCCGGAAAATATTATACGTCCGCCCGGCTTTACAGCCTTCAGAAGCGCCGCCATAAGCGGTGTATCAACCATACTGACCTCATCAAGTATTATTATATCGTCCGTCAGAGGATGCTCCTCGTCGTGAGCAAACACATGCGCACCTCCTGACAGCTGCGCGCATAACAGCCTGTGAATTGTCTTTGCCTCCCGCCCCGTTATCTGCGTCATGCGCTTCGCCGCGCGGCCTGTGGGAGCCGCAAGCGCAACCTTCAGATGCATACCTTCAAGGAGCGAAATTATTGTATTTATTGTTGTTGTTTTGCCTGTTCCGGGACCGCCGGTAAGTATCATACAGCCGCCCGACAATGCCGTTACAACAGCGTTCCTCTGCTCCGGCGCAAGCGTTATCCCGTTATCGCGCTCAAATATATCTATTTCTTTTTCCGCCGCGTCCTCGCTCATAGCGTATTTATGCTCCGCGAATGCCATTGTCACAAGGCGGCGCGCTATATATTTTTCATCATGATAATAGCCGTACAGATAGCACACATCCGTTTTATCTATAACATCAATTATTATATCACGCTTTGCAATCAGCTCCGCTATGCTGTTTGCAACCTCCTTCTCGCTGACCTTAAGCTCATATACAGAATGCTCGATAAGCAGAGATTTCGGCATATATGTGTGTCCGTTCACATACGCCGCCTCACGCAGAAAATATATAATGCCGCTGCTTATTCTCATAGGACTGTTTTTCGGCAGTCCGAGGCTGCACGCGATTGAATCTGCCGTTCTGAAGGATACTCCCTCAACTCTGTCCGCAAGGGAATAAGGGTTGTCCTTAATTTTGTTTACCGCCTCGGGACCGAATATTTTATGAATCTTCACCGCAAGATTCGGTGAAATATTGTATTGCTGCAAAAACATGATTATGTTCTGGACAGCGCGCTGCTCGTTAAAGGATTTGCATATTGTCTGCGCCTTTTCCTGACTTATACCCTTTATCATCGCCACCTTATCCGGCGCCGTTGAAAGGATATTGAACACATCCGAGCCAAATGCCGCATACAGCTTTTTCGCGGTCGCCTCGCGCACTCCCTTGATAATACCGGAGCCGAGATATTTTATAATAGCCTGCTCGCTCGACGGCATTATCGTCCGGTACAGCTCTACCTTGAATTGCTCTCCATATTCATGATGCGTCACCCATTGCCCGGTAAGCTCCGCGTTCTCACCCTCCGTTATTGACGGCATATAGCCTACGGCATAGAACTGCCCTTCCTCCTTTGAGTCAACCTCGCATATAACATAACCGTTGTCGGGATTGCTGTATACAATATTTTCAATTGTCACGTTAATTATAATTCTCTCCATTTAACCACTTCTATCCCGTCACCGGAAAGTCCCGTAATTTCGGCTCCGGCTGTCTTTAGTGTCTTTATATAATCAAGCTGCTCCCGCGTAATCACAGCGCCTGTTACGATCAGCGCAGTTCCCGGCGGATATGCTGTTATCACCGCCGCGCTTATCCTACCTGCCGCCTTATCCATAGCTATTGTTTCCGTCTCCGCATACCACCCCTCAGACGGATTTATCTGCTCCGCGCATACTGGAGGCGGCAGAATTTCCACACTTTTTTCTCTCGGCTCAATCATTTTGCAAATATCCGTTAATGCGCCGAAAAGCTGCATAAATTCATTATGAGTATTCCACGGTGTTACAATCAGTACAATATTGAGATAATCAGACATTTCAACATCGATCCCGAAATGCTCCGAAAGCATTTTACCCACCTTAAAGCCTGTGGTCTCATACTCCGCAAAGGATAAGACAATACGGGTCATATCGTCATTGTCAAGCACCCTTATTTTTGTCGCGCGTCCTATCGCCTCTCTGAACTGTCTGCATTCGTCAATTATATTGCCGTACCTTGCCTCTGCCAGCTCCGCTCTTGCCGTATCCGCTGATGCCGCAACCGGATAGGACGGACTTGATGTCTGAAAGGCACTCATTGCTCTCTTTACCCGTTTTATATCTATGGCATCACCGCAGACATGGAGATATGCCGCGCCTGTCAAAGCGTTGAGCGTCTTATGCGCGCTCTGGCACACCATATCAGCGCCCTGTGAAACCGCCGATTCCGGAAAATCCGGGGAGCCGATAAAATGCGCGCCGTGCGCCTCGTCAACCAGAAGCGGGATACCCGCCGCATGGCATTTTTCCGCCAGCGCCTTTATATCCTTCACGATGCCGTAATAGTTCGGTGATGTAACTATTACAGCCTTTACATCGGGTGTTATTTTAAAGTCCTGCATATCGCGCGGTATAAGAAATTCACCGTCAAGGTCAACAGGAACAAGCCCCAGCTTAAAGCCGCATATTGCGCATGTGTTTATAACGCTCATATGGCAGTCCGATGCCGCAAGCACCTTATCACCCGGCTTAAGAACCGATGAAAGCATTGTCTGTATGCCGGCGGTTGAGCCGCAGGTTAGAATAAAGCTTTCCCGTGTTTTATACAGCTCTGTAAGCAGCTTATCCGCACGCTTTACCGTATCACACTCATGATGCAGATCAACAGTCGCGGCAAGCTCGGTAACATCGCATTGCAAAAGCTTTGGCGCAAGTCCCTTCATATTCTTATGCCCCGGCATAGCAAAGGATATTCTTCCCTTGCGGTGATAGTCCGTAAGCCTTGTGTATATAGGTGTTTCCATTATCTGTGTATACTCCTTTTCTCCCATGTTATATTATACAAAAAAATTTTAAAATTGTAAAGACCTGTTGAAGTATTTCTTAAAAAGTGGTACAATAAAGCTATATAAAATAAGAACGGAGATGGAAATTATGAACGTAATTGAAGCAGCAAAAGCAAGAAGAACAATAAGGATATTTGAGCAGAAGCCGGTGGATACAGAGGCTCTTATGCAGATGATCGACTGCGCAAGGCTTGCGCCATACGGCGCAAATCTTCAGCCGCTGAAGTTCGCGGTAATCACAGATGAGGCAGAAAGAAGAAAGCTTTTCCCGCTCATAAAGTATGCAGGCTACCTTGAATGGAATCCGGAATTTGAACAGTGTCCGACAGCCTTTATCGCTATTCTTAACGACACGTCGCTTAAACCGACAGATAAAACCGAATGTGACAGCGGCGCGGCAGGCATGAGTATCTGCCTTGCCGCTACAGAATTAGGACTCGGCAGCGTATGGCTGGGCGCGATTGACCGCGCGGGAATAAAGGCGGCTCTGGAGCTTGATGAAAAATATGATGTAACCTACCTTGTGGGTATCGGTCACGCGGCGCAGGAAGGCAGCGTATATGATATGGAGGACAGCATCAAATATTACTTTGACGATAAGGAAAATGTCCATGTACCAAAGCGCAGTATGAAGGAAATTATTGTGAAAAAATAATTTTGTTTTTATTGAATTTATCTCACAAATATGTTATAATGATAATATTATAATATATTAAGAACAGGAGGCAGATTTCATGGAAGAAGAAATCAAGGAAGCTGTAGAAGCAGCAAAGGAAAAGACAGAAGATGTTATTGAAGCTGCCGCAGAAAAGGCAGAGGAAGCTGCGCAGGAGGATAACACAGCTGCAAACGAAGCAACGGTAGAACCCCAAGCGCCGGCTGAAGCTGAAGAGGAAGAAACAATAGGAAATATAAAAATTTCCGTTGATGTTGTTTCGACAATTGCAGGAATTGCAGCATCGGAAATAGAAGGCGTATCATGTATGTACACATCATTCGCCGAGGGCGTTGCGAAGAGGCTTGGAGCAAGAAGGAACGCGTCAAACGGTGTTAGAGTTGATATGGGCGCGGACAGTGTAAGCATCGACCTCTATATAGTGGTCGAATACGGTGTTAGAATACCGGAGCTTGCATGGAGCGTTCAGGAAAATGTTAAAAACAGTGTTGAAACAATGACCGGACTTCCAGTTTCCAAGGTTAATATCCACATTGAAGGTATAAGCTTTGATAAAGCGGTCGAGCCGGCTGAAGGATCAGCGGAAGAAATTACGGAATAAAGCATCGGCATCATCCACCGTGATGATGCCAAATTTTTTTGAAAATTCTTAAATTACTATTGACAAATTCTAAAGATTGTGGTATCATAACTATTGTGTTCGGAGGAACATATGCGTTCTTAGCTCAGCTGGATAGAGTGACTGGCTACGAACCAGTAGGTCGGGGGTTCGAGTCCCTTAGGACGCGCCAAAATAAACGGCTTAACCATGCGGTTTTTGAGCCGTTTATTTTTTTGCTCTTCTGAAATAATTCTGATTTTGGGGTTTATTTGGGGTTTATTGCATTCAAAAAGGCGGTTTTGGGCCGCCTTAATTCGCCTTTTTAAGCTGTGCAGATGAAAGCATAACCGAAAGCTTTTCCGCCGCCGCTTTGTCTGCTGACTTGATAGCGTGAGTGTATGTGTTAAGCGTGGTTGTTTTATCTGCGTGTCCGAGCCTCTTTGAAACGGTTGCAACGTCTACACCTCCGGCAATAAGCAAAGTTGCCGCGGTATGCCGTAAATTATGATAATGTATATCGGGTAGATTATGACGTTTTACAAACTTCTTAAACCATGCCGAGAGCGTATCCGGACTTAACAAGCCGCCGCTCTCATTCGTGAACACTTTTCCGGTTTCATTCCATAAGTCCCCCATTGCAAAACGCTGTTTCATCTGTTCCTTTTTATAAACCTTTAACAGCGTTGTCATTTCTTCAGGAATGTTTATGATCCGCTGCGAGCTTTTTGTCTTTGTCTGGCCCTCCTGCAAGCCTGTGTTTACAGTATACACAACTGATTTTGTGATACTCAAAAGATTATTTTCGAAATCCACATCGGACCAATCAAGACCGCATATTTCGCCCCGGCGCATACCTGTGTAAAGTGTGAGCATAACAGCGGTTTTATATTTTATCGGCTCTGACTGCAAGCAGCTTATAAGCTCTGCCGCCTCGTATTCATCAAGCCCCCTTGCCTCTTTGCGTTCCACTTTCGGCGGCTTTACTCTGTTACACGGATTAGAGTGAATCACCTGCCATTGTACCGCCGCCGTTAAGATAGATGATATAAGACGGTGATATTCCGATATGGTCTTATCAGACAGCTTATTGTTATTCCGCTCCGCAGGAGCAAATAAATCACCGTCAAGCACCGCTTTTATTTTATCCGCCGTTGTCTGTGATACATTTATACCCTTTACACATTGAGCTACTGTATTAACAGATACACCGGCGGCGGAAGATAAAGCCTTTTGAGTATATCCGGCCTGCTTCATAAGCTCTTTAAAGTCGGCGCATGGTTTGTATTTGGTATCGAGCCGGATCCCGTTTTCACCGAGATTATTATAAAACTCCATAAGGTGGTGAGGCTGAAGCCTTGCAAGCTTTATGTGACCTATAGCTGTATTTATCCGCCGCATAAGCCCTTTATATTCTGTAATGGTCTTTATTCTTAGCTGCTTTTCTGCATAGTCCCTGAACCACCTTTCAGCAAATTCAGAAAAAGTTACAGAGCCGTCAAGGAACTGCCCTGTTTCAACCTGCTGTTCAAATAAAACTGCCTGCTTATCAAGCTCTTTTTCGATTTGTCGTTTAGTCATGCCGGGCACGGGCTTCCACGTCATAGTTTTTATTATCTGTTTGCCGCCGCTGTCATATCCTGCCGATACGCGTATTTGATAGGTGTTACCTCGTTTCCTTATTGTTGCCATTATTCTGCCTCCTTAGGAATTTACATTATTGTACATTTTTTACTCTATACCTAAAGACTCTTTAAGATATGGTGAGGCATAATGTCTCTCATAGTCGGTTATTTCTTTTGCATTATAAATATCATCTTCCAACACTTCAACACACAAAGCATCAACTAATCTCGATATTTCTTTTTGCAATTTATACACTTCATAATCTGTATCATACAATTTAAAATTAAGATTTTCAAGCTTTGAGCGCTCAAACTCTAATTTTTGAGGCTCATTTAATATTTGTGTACCTCTTTCATCAATATCTGATTGTGATATATTCAATTTTTTTTGGTTTACGAACTCCTTTAAAATTAAGTTTTCATAAACTGCATTACTCAGTTTATGCCATATATAGCTGTCTATAGATAGCAATACCCCGAACAGTTCACGCTGTTCTATGAACTTGCTTAAGCAATAAGATAATACAGCGCTATGACTTTTCAGCGACTTAAGCGCATTTATTGCGTTTTCTGTCAGCCCTGTCGTTGCTCCGATATTCGCCGCTTGTGATTGCTTATATTCAGATATTCCAAGTATATAATCAGCAGTAACATTAAAGTATTTTGCCAACAAAACAATTGACTCTGCTTTTAAAGCTCTTTCGCCTTTTTCCCACTGCGCAACGGTTTGTTGTTTTACCGACAAGTCTTTTGCAAGTGCGCTTTGAGATATTCCCTTTTCTTCTCTTAATTCCTTTATTCGGTGTGAAATGCCATTATCTTCCATAATAAAGCCTCCTTTAACAATTATTTGTTGTAAATCTTAAATCATAACAACAAATATCTTGACAAGA
>JBJEFT010000205.1:0-2030 GCA_051874315.1 Candidatus Ornithomonoglobus sp. | reverse complement strand
CGGCAAAAGAGATTTATTTCTCGTTCATTTTTCTGTAGCATGCGTTACAGAAAACAGGACGGTCATGCTTCGGCTCAAACGGTATAGCCTCAACCTCACCGCACCTCGAGCAGACAATTTCATACAGCACACGCTTCGGCTTCTGTCCTGCGCCATGCCTGCGGCGGCTTCTGCAATTCCTGCATCGTACCGGCGCGCTGTCAAACCCGCGCTCCGCATAAAATTCCTGCTCACCTGCCGTAAATACAAATTCTTCTCCGCAGTCCCTGCAAATTATTATTTTGTCGGTATACATTAATTTTTCCTTTCGATCATCAAATAATTTTCGCTGTTAATATCGCACTACATCCTCAAGCTTTTTCTTGATCCTCTGCATTGCGTTGTCGACCGCCTTAACATCCTTTCCCAGTTCCTCAGCGGTTTCCTTATAGGTCTTGCCGTTAAGATGGCAAAGCAGGACCTGCATTTCAAGAGGAGACAGCACATTATTAATTATGCCCTCGAGTCCGGAAATATTTTCACGTTCTATGAGAATTTTTTCCGGGTCCTCTCCCCGTCCGCTGTCTATAACGTCCCCAAGAGCGATCCCCTGCTCCTCGTCATACGCGCTGTTGCTCAGTGAAATGTATGAGTTAAGCGGCGTATGCTTCTGCCGCGACGCCTTTTTAACCGCTGAAATTATACGGCGCTCTATACAAACCCCCGCAAATACCTTAAACAGCGGAAACTTATCCTTATCGAAATCAATAACCGCCTTATACAGACCGATAAGCCCCTCCTGCACGATGTCATCATCATCGCCGCCCGCAAGATAATACGGCTGCGACTTTTTGTGCACCAGCGGCTTATACCGCATAAGTATCGCCTCGAGCGCTCCTTCATCCCCCGCCTGCGCCATAGCCACAAGCTCATCATCGGATATTTTTTCAAACTCTGCCATTTTAGTTCTGCTTTCTGACTATAGTATAATCGTCTCCGAATCTGAAATACGGGCAGACCCTTCTTTTGCCTGAAAACAGCGAATATGCCTCATCCTCATCCATATCGACCGCGCACATATAGCAGTCATATTCCTCATCATACGCATAATTCATGCACATTTCACAATCCGTCTTCATCATACATCTCCCCAGTCATTTCAATCCATTATCTATTTTATCCGAATTACGAAACTTTGTCAAGTCAAACGTAATATTCAACAAAATTTTTTCATATATTGTACAGAAAAACAGGATGAAATCTAAAAAAATCATTTAAATTTTCATTCCTGAAATATTGGGGGTAGCGATGAAAGATTATATTGAAGAAAGGGTGCTGGATATTGCACAATACATCATAGATAACAAAACCACAGTGCGCGCAACGGCGAAGGTTTTCAATGTCAGCAAATCCACCGTACACACTGTTGTCAATATCCGTGTCGGTTTTCAATCAATATAAATTTTAATCCTTAACGTTTTTATTAAGATAATACCATTAAAAGGCTACCGTGAACAATGGTAGCCTTAGTTTATGTATCAATCACGGACACTTGTTTTGCTGGTGGAAATTCAGATAATTGTTTATAAGAACAAACAAGAGCCAACCAGTTCAGGTCAGCTCTTTTTTTTATATTATCTTAAATATTATACAATTTGTATGGCGGCACTTTCTCCACATATTTCTTGAATTGTTTTTCTCGTAATTGACTTCGCTATAGCCGTAGACAACACGTCTCTAATATGTATTGCAATTCTATCATCAATTTCATTTATATGTATTGTTTTACTTTCATTACTCATAAATAATATTTCCTCCCTTTTGTTTTTAGTATAGTCTATTCTATGATTGCCCGCTCATTTTATAACTTTATTTTTAAATTATATTTATTTGAGCTAATACATCTTTCTCATTCTCAAAGACTCGATTTGCCAAACTTGTTTTTGTTGAAATAACTAAATCTGGTGTTATGTGTAATATAATCTTTGAATACATATCAGTAGTAAAGCAGTATATAGTTTTATTTAAAGTCTGGTTAATGCGATACAGAC
>JBJEFT010000204.1:0-2030 GCA_051874315.1 Candidatus Ornithomonoglobus sp. | reverse complement strand
CCATTTCTATATGAATTTATATATGGATTGTATAGAGTAACATGGTATACGAAAGCTCAAAAATCCCTTATCTATGCCACTTTATGAGGTTTCATGATGTTATATGAAATTATATAGTTTACTTGATATATAACTATTCCTAATTTCATTTATCTGTTTCCTTTCAATATTATGAGAAATTATCCGGCTTCTTTTCCGAAAGTCCGAATTCATAAAGCAGAGCTTCGCATATTCTTCTTGAAGCCTCTCCGTCACCGTACGGATTTGCCGCCTGCGCCATCTTCTTATATGCTTCTTCATCATCAAGAAGCTCATTTGCAAGCCTTACAATAACATCCTTATCGACACCGGCAATTTTTACCGTTCCGGCTTCAACCGCCTCAGGACGCTCTGTTTCACGTCTTAAGACAAGCACAGGCTTTGCAAGCGCGGGAGCCTCCTCCTGTATGCCGCCCGAATCGGTCATAACCATAAAGCTTCTTGAAATTGCGTTATGAAGCTCGTCTGTGTCGAGCGGATCAATAAGATGTACCCTTTCAACATCGCCAAGCACGCTGTTTACCGTCTCGCGTACCGCCGGGTTGAGATGTACGGGATATACGACCTCTGTATCGGGATGTGACAGAACAACCTCTTTAATCGCGTTACAGATATTTTCAAGCGGCTTGCCCAAATTTTCACGGCGATGCGCCGTTACGATTATAACTCTCTTATTCTCATAATCGAGATTTTGCAGCGTTTCGTCTCTGAAGGTGTAATCCTCGCGCACCGTTGTCTTTAACGCGTCAATTACCGTATTTCCCGTGATATAAATTGACGCCGGATCTACGTTTTCCTTTATAAGATTATTGTAGTTTCTCTGTGTAGGCGCAAAGTTAAGATTTGCGATCCTGCCCGTAAGCTGACGGTTCATTTCCTCCGGGAACGGACTGTAAATATCATATGTTCTGAGTCCCGCCTCAACATGACCTACCTTGATCTGCTCATAGAATGCCGCAAGCGCCGCGACAAAGCTTGTCGAGGTGTCGCCGTGTACCAGAACTATATCCGGGCGCTCTTTTTTGAGCACCTCCTCCATGCCTGTTAGAACTCTTGTTGTAATTCCAGCAAGAGTCTGACGCGACTTCATTATGTCAAGGTCATAATCGGGCTTTACTCCGAAAATGTCAAGCACCTGATCAAGCATCTGTCTGTGCTGCGCCGTAACGCATACAATAGGGGTTATATTCTCATGCTTCTTAAGCTCCAGAACAAGCGGACACATTTTGATCGCCTCCGGCCTTGTTCCGAAAACCGTCATTACCTTAATATTTTTCATGTTATTCCCTTTCCTCATTCCGATTTGTCCTCTGCTTCCTCCGGCTCTGCGCTCTCCTTATGCTCCGTCTTATGGACAAAGCTGTTCTTTCCCATCATTGTCGCAATAAGAATGAATATCAGCACGCACATCAGAAGAAGCATAGCTCTTAAAAATCTCTGCTCAGCAAGAAGAATTGCCGTAATACCCAGTACGCCGCTTATAGCGTAAAGGATAAATACCGTCTGCTTCTGCGAGAAGCCCATATCATACAGTCTGTGATGCAGATGTCCGCGGTCGGCAACCATAGGACTTTTACCTGAAAGAACACGTCTTATCATTGCAAACAGCGCGTCAAATAACGGAAGTCCCAGCATTATAAGCGGCACCGCGAACGAGATTACCGCATATGACTTGAACACGCCCTGCACCGACAGCACTGCCAGAATAAATCCCAGGAATGTCGAGCCGGTATCACCCATGAATATCTTTGCCGGATTGAAGTTGAACGGCAGAAAGCCGAAGCATGAGCCCATAAGCGCCAGTCCGAGCAGCGCGATCGTATACTGATGGTAGCTTATTGATATGAATACCAAGGACATCGACATAATCGCAGATACTCCCGCCGCCAGTCCGTCAAGACCGTCTATAAAGTTTACCGCGTTTGTTATGAACACTATCCATATGACCGTAACTATAACCGAAAGCCACATCGGCAGTATTATATACGGGT